>CAZLFO010000032.1:0-6743 GCA_964558835.1 uncultured Gammaproteobacteria bacterium | reverse complement strand
TCTAAAAGAGAATCAATATGATTGTGGTAGTCATCATAGTCGCAAGTTTTAATAGTCCAAACATGTTCGCCAAAGTAATTGTTTTGTTCAATTTGCTGGTGCAAGATAGCTTCTAGAATATCGGCTACTTCTTTATGCCAAATTTCGCTTTCTGAATTATGGTCTTGAAAATAAGCTTGTCTCTCCCGAGTCCACTTAAGATCAGCGGCCACCGCCTCTTGTCCGTATAAATTAATAAAATTGTAAGGGTTAATACGATCAATCTTTGTAGCCTCTCGTGCTTTCTTTAATACTTTGTGGCGATAGTTTTCGTTGTTTAATGTTTTTCTTTTCTCTGATCGTTCAGGCAGAGTTTGTAAATATCTTTCTGGATCAAACATATTGTTATATTATTTTTTATAGTTATTACTATAGCACAGCTTTAATTAAATAAGTATGGCTAAGACGATAGCCAAATTTACGGTAATAATTACGAACCCCAACTCCAGAAATAATGGCTACTTTAGAATAATGATGCTCTTGAGCAATTTTTTCTGCCTGAGACAGTAATTTTTGTCCTAGTCCTCGGTGTTGGACTTGCCCTTGGCTGCCCAGGGGTTGTAATAAACCATAAACATGAAGTTCTCTAATAAGGGCGCAGTTATTTAAGTAAGGATTGTCGGCTGGCTGTTTGGGTAGATATAGTCGGCAAAAGCCGAAGAGGATAGATTGATCAGAATTTTCCCAGCTTAAAAAATATTCCTGGCCATCGCTAGCCTTATAGTGGCGGGTCACTAATTGTAGATTAGACCAATCAACAGTTTTATCCTTAACTTCTCGACAACGGATACAGCGACATTGTACCCCTTGGCGTTGAATAATTTGTCGTAGATTAGTAATTTTGTTTCCGGCCTCAATAGATTCTTTAGGAATATCACGGATTAATCTTATAATTCTTACATAAGGTGGAGTAGCCATTTTACAGCTTTTAATTACTCTTATTAATTCGTCATCACTATATGGCCTATATAGTCCTTTCAGCCAATCTTCATATAATTTACTGCCTTTAACTACTACTGTAGGATAAAATTTTATTTGATCGGGCTGAAAACGTTGGTCAGTAAATAATTTTTTATACATAGCAATATCATGATCTGGGTTAGAACCTGGTAGGGCTGGCATAATATGATAGGTAATCTTAAATCCCCAATTCCGCAGTAATTTAGTGGCCTGAACGATGTCTTTTACTGTGGCGGTTCGCTGATTAAGGCGGAGAATGCGGTCATCAATAATTTGTACACCAATTTCTACCCGAGTACAGCCAAATTCTCGTAAACGTACCAATTCTTGGGAGGTTAAACAATCAGGCCTAGTTTCTAGAGTTAAACCTACAAGGCGGTAGTCAGCTGATTCGTTGATGGTTTGTTCCTTGGCTAAAGCTTTTTTTAATTGGTTTAGACTTAAATTTTGTTGGTAACGTCTAACAGTTTTTCCATAAGTATTGGCCGCCGCATAGCAATTAGCTATATACCAATATTGATATTTTTTAGGTAAATAGGACCAGGTACCACCGATAATAATTAATTCTATTTTGGTAGGCTGATGTCCATTGGCGATGAGAGCTCGAAGACGATAATGGATTTGCTTTATAGGGTCATAATGACAATGGCGGGCTCTCATAACTGCTGGTTCATTGGCTAAATAACTAGTAGGTATATCGGCTTGTTGAGGACAATAACGACAATGGCCGGGGCAAGGATAAGGCTTAGTTAAAATAGCTACTGGGGCTACGCCAGACATAGTGCGGATAGCTCGTTTTTTAAGAAGTTGGACTATACCTGGATCAATTTTGTTTGGAGGTATAAATCTAAAATAGGCAGCTAATAGTTGATTGTTGTTAATAATTGGTTGACCAGTTTTTTGGGAGAGCCGGCGTTTCCATTGAGCTAGTTCTTTAGTATTTTGGGGCCGTTCAGCTATTAAACTGTGGATAATATTTTTCTCTTGTTTATTTTTTTCTTTGATATTCACCATTTAAATGGTATAATAATTTTAATAAGGTCTTTATCTATTTAATCATAATTATATGGTAAAAACAAGACAATTGTTGGTGTGGCTATTATCCTTAGGGGTATTAGTGACTCCTGTGGCTACCCAGGCTTTTGTCGGCCGAACAGGTAATGAAGTTATTTTTAGTCCAGCTGACAAATTAGACGGGGTAACTTATGCTTTTGGTCAACAGATTACCGTAGACGCACCATTGCCAGACGATTTTATTTGTCTAGGAAGTAACGTATTTATTAATCAGCCAGTGGCTGGTGATATTATTTGCCTGGCAGACAATATTAATATTAAGGCGCCAGTGGGTGGCAGTGTGCGGCTATTTGGTAATAATGTGCAGCTAGATAGTTCAATTAACCGTAACGCCATGTTGTCTGGCCATCAATTATTATTGGGTGAGCATAGTGAAATTAAGGGAGAAACCCTGTTGGCTAATTTGATTTTAGAAAGTCATGGAAGTTATAAGAAAGCAGTACATGGATTATATAATCAAGCTAAGCTAGCCGGTCATTATGAGTCCCCTGTAAATTTAAAAGAATTATCAGGAGGAATATCACAATTAGTTGTTGACCCTACGGCCGAGATTGGGGCTGGCCTAACTTATCGGGCTGAACAGCCAGCGCAAATAGATGACGGAGCTCATATTAATGGTGAGGTAGTCCATAAAGTGGCTACAGCTCAAGAAAAACAAGCGGCTAGGGTTGGCTGGTGGTGGTCAAAATTGCTGCATTTATTTATGCTGTTAATTGTTGCTTTAGTTTTTTATAGTCTCTGGCCTAATTTGGGAGATAAACTGACAAAAGCTGGTACCACGAAACCTGTTATAGCTTGTCTTTATGGTCTAATTACTTTGTGTCTTTTACCTTTAGCCGCTATAATTATCGGCTTTACTATTATTGGCTTACCGCTGTCTTTGATGCTTTTAGCTATTTACTTGTTTTTACTGTATGTCGGCCGCTTAATTGCTGGTTATTGGCTGGGCTTAAAAATTATGCCCCGAGCTAAAAGTCATTTGTGGTCATTTTTATTAGGAACAACTATAGTAGTAGCTATTGGCTGGTTACCAATTATCGGAGGGGCGATAATGTTATTCATTACTTGGTGGGGTGTTGGAGTAGTAGAACAAATGCTGTTAAAAACTCGGGCCAATAAAAAAGTTAAGCATTAATTATTAGTTTTATATTTTTTATTATGTTCATTCAACCCAGTATTTTTAAAACTTACGATATTCGTGGTATTTACGGCCAGGATTTTGATGAAACCCTAGCCTATAATTTAGGTCTGGCCTATGCTAATTGGCGTTCTCAAGAGCTATCTACTACTAATTTATCCATAGTCATTGGTCATGATATGCGTTTGTCCTCTCCCGAGCTGCACCAAGTTTTATCTCGTGGCCTTGTAGATGGCGGAGCGGAAGTTATAGATATTGGCTTATGTGCTACTCCTAGTTTTTATTTTGCAGTCGCTAATGAGCGGGCTGATGGTGGCCTTATGATTACTGCCTCGCATAATCCTAAAGATTATAACGGCTTTAAAATTGTCCGCGATCGGGCCCGGCCAGTTAGTGCAAATACCGGTCTTACTGAATTGAAAGATCTAGTGCTTAATAATAAATTTACCCTAGCTAAACAAGCGGGTACTATTCGGAAGATAGATAATATCCTGGACCAACATATCGCCTATGAATCAACAATAGCTGGCCTTCAGCCGCTTAAGCCCTTTAAGATAGTGGCTGACCCGGCCAATGGTATGGGTGGTCCTTATATAGAAAAATTATTAGCTCTCTACCCAGATATTTCTTTAATTCGGATGAATTGGTCGTTAGATGGTTCTTTCCCTAATCATGAAGCTGATCCGTTAAAACCTGAAAATCTAGAGCCACTTTGCCAGATGGTCTTGGGGCAACAAGCTGATTTAGGCATTGCTACTGATGGGGATGCTGACCGTATATTTTTTGTAGATAATCTGGGGCAACCTATAGAACCAGGTATTCTTAGGGCTGTAATGGCTAAGATATTTTTAACTGAGCGGCCTGGCTCTATTATTGCTTATGACATCCGGCCAGGTAAAATTACTCCGGAGACAATTATTGCCAATGGCGGGCAACCTTTAGTGACTAAAGTTGGCCATTCCTTAATTAAGGAAGCAATGCTAGAATCTGGGGCTTATTTTGCCGCGGAGTCATCAGGCCACTTTTTCTTAAATATGGAGCATGGCTGTTATGAAGTCCCTGGAGTTATTATGATTAAATTGTTGCAAGCTTTATCCCAGAGCGGGGAAACCTTAGCTGATTTCATTAAACCCTATAAAAAATATTACCATTCAGGCGAAATTAACCGGCGAGTTAATGACCCGGCAGCTAAAATAAAATTGATTGCTGAACATTATAATGATGGACAGCTTGATTATCTTGATGGATTAACAGTTACTTATCCCGATTTTTGGTTTAATGTCCGGCCTTCTAATACTGAGCCATTATTAAGGTTTAGTTTAGAGGCTAAGACGCCAGAAATAATGGCCGCCAAGCGTGATGAAGTTTTACAATTATTAACCGATTAGCAGCGAAAATAATTAGCTATTTTTTTAAGATTATTATAATCTAGCTCACTGAGGCCATGTTTAGATAACTCGCCATGGATTTTATAGAGTTCATTGTCTAGTTCATAGCCAGGAATGCCGCCATAACTGACGACATCATTACGATGATTTTTTAAGAAATTAATGATGAAGTCACGATTATTTTGGTCAATACTGGAAAATTCATAACTATGACTATAGAAGAAGTCTTTACACTTTTGTTCAAAGGTATAGAGGTCTTCATTTTTTAGGGCATTTACTAATTCTTTTATGTCTTCTTGGTTCATAATATTAATATTAGATTATTAATAAACTTATTTTATAGGATAATTGGGCTGGGCCATAATATTTTCTGTGTCTTTAGTTAGGCCGGCTCGTGCTTTAAGCAGTCCAGCTGCCGCAATCATAGCGGCGTTATCAGTAGTATAGTCCATGTTGGGTAAAAGTACATCAACTTGGGGTAATTGTTGTTGTACTGCATTGCTAAGTTCAGACCGTAGGCGTTCATTAGCCGAAACACCGCCCGCCAGGGCGATGGTTTTAACCTTTAAGTCACTAGCCGCCTTAATAGTTTTTCTAACTAAAACTTCAACTACCGCTTCTTCAAAAACATAAGCATATTCAGCGACATGATTTTGCCAATCATGGTCTTCTCTGACCATATATAGTAAAGCAGTTTTTAGGCCAGAAAAAGAAAAATTATAATCTGCCCTTCTTAACATCGGGCGAGGTAATTTAATGGTCGGTGGCTGATGTTGCTCGGTAAATTTTTTAGCCATTTTCATTATTTGTGGTCCTCCCGGGTAGCCTAAACCTAAAAGATTAGCTGCTTTATCTAAAGCCTCTCCGGCAGCGTCATCTAAAGTTTGTCCTACCATCTGGTAATGAACCGGGTTACGCATTAAGAGTAAATTAGTATGACCTCCACTGGCAGTTAAAGTGAGGAGGGGGAACTTTATACTATTTAAGTCATGATTGATGAAATTAGCGCTAATATGGCCGACAATATGATTAATAGGTATAAGGGGCAACTGCCAGGCCAGGGCTAATGCTTTAGCGGTTTCTACTCCCACCAGAAGAGAAGTCATTAAGCCTGGTCCAACAGTAACAGCTAAGCCATCTAACTCTTGGTTAGCCATTGACGGTTTTAATCCAGCATCTAGTAAGGCTTGATTAATAACTGGTAAGATTTGTTTAACATGTTCCCGGGCTGCTATTTCTGGAACCACGCCACCAAAGACTTGGTGAATATCTATTTGTGAAGCCACGATATTACTGTCAATAATAAGACGATTAGCGGTAGCTCGAGCCACAGCCGCAGCCGTTTCATCACAGCTGGTTTCAATAGCTAAAATTTTCATGTTATTATTTTATCAATGATTAAGGTTTAGATTCAAGTCTAACTTGACAGCTTAACTTCTTCCGTTATAATAAGCTTAGTTTTTACGGTCCCTTCGTCTAGTGGTTAGGACACCAGGTTTTCATCCTGATAACAGGGGTTCGATTCCCCTAGGGACTACATTTTAGAACAGGTGGAGCCACTCGTTTTTGTTGAAGATGGTTTTAATTTTTACTGGGGAGAGCCAATCGTTCAATATTTTAAAAAAAGTTCACAAAAATTGGCTATAAAAATATACTTGCTGTTTATATATGTTGTGGGCAATGAATTACAGAGTTTGACCTAGCAACCTATTCAAAATTGTTTTTTATTTAGTGTTTTGTTATAATATATACAACTTGTTAATATTATGACTAAATTACAATATTTCCGGTGGATTATTTTCTCTAGTTGTCTTTTGTTAGTGGTTGTGCCAGCAGTCGCTAAGGCTAAGGCAGTAACTTCGTGTGCTGATACTGTTCCAGGCAAAAATACGGCTAAATGCCTCTCAAAGTGTAAGGATCCGTATATGGTTTATCATCTTGGCGGTGATGCTGGTTGTAAACAGGCACCACAAGGAGGAAATGTAAATACTAAATGTTGCGGTACTTGCACTACCCACGATTTACAAAGCGAAGGTGCAGCTCGGTGTTTAGAGACTTGTAGTGGTAGTAGCTATCCTGAACATGATGAAGGGGGCGACAGCCATTGTCCTGACGGGAAGAAATGCTGTTATTCGCCAGTGCCT
>CAZLFO010000031.1:2339-6903 GCA_964558835.1 uncultured Gammaproteobacteria bacterium | reverse complement strand
AATTTTAAACCAATATAACTAGGATCAAAAGGATCAATAACTAAAATCATTTCCCGACCATTAATTTTATCTTGAAATTTAAAACATGACTGACCTAGCCAATTAATAATCATAATAAAATAAGTATTTATATAAGGAAACCCGTCAATCGGGCTAGTTACAATTTAGCAAAAATAAAGCTGGCTGTCAAAGCTTAATGACTAATTTACCTAGTAAAAATAGTTAAACCTGACGAAACTGACAAATTGACCTAAAATCACAATAATTGCATAACCAACTAGGCTTAGCTGGAAATAGCCCTTGCTTAATAGCCTTAATTGTTGTAACTATTTCGTGCTGAACTTTGTCTATATCGCTAGCTTTAGCCTCAAAACTTAAAAAACTACCATCATTAAGATAACCAAAGGTCAATCTCCCTACCTGCCAGCCAAACATTTCTTCTGCCACCATTTTATAGAGTATTAATTGCCGTTTTGTTTTATAATCTAAACTCTCTTTAGGTTGACCTGTTTTATAATCAATTATCTCTACTCGACCATCGGGTAGCTGATCAATACGATCAATAGTACCTTTTAAAGTAAAGTCTCTCCCCTTCCAGACAAATTGCTTTTCTAGGCCAAGTACTTTGGGCCAGCCCTCATCTTGAACCTTCTGCCAAATTAAACGTAAACTTTGCTCACCAAGTTTATAATATTGTTCTCGCTCTTCGGCCGAATTATAACCTTCATCAACCCAATTTTTTTTGTAAATGTTAAGCCAATCTGGCCAATTTAAATATTTGGGTGTAGCTGATTGTCCAAAAAGGTCAACTGTTGAAGATGACTTAAGGCAGGGTAAAAATATCTCATAAAGACAGTGGTGCATTAGCCGGCCATAAATTATATTAGCTTTGTCTGGAACCGGTACTTTTAAGATAAAATTAAATTTGTATTGTAAAGGACAATGATCATAACCCTCTAGCTGACTAAAAGAGAATCTATTAGCTGACAGCGACCTCCCAATGGTTGTTAATTCCTGGGGTGGCTCAGAAAGCGCCTCTACTTCACGAACTAGCTCAAATACTCGAGTAGAGTCTAATTGACGTTCTGGTAAATTATTAGTCAAATCTAGCTCCTGCAAAAAAATAGAAGGCCGACGGCCCCTTGCTCCTCCGTAATCACGGGCATAAGATAAAATAAGTTGTTCTTTAGCCCTAGTCATGGCCACATAAAACAACCGCCGTTCTTCAGCCAAATGCAGATCGCTAGAACCAACTGGCTCAGCAATAAGACCAGTCGGAATAGGTAAACTTTCACCCTTTTTTATGGTAGGAAATTTTTTATCTACTAAATCAGGTAAAATAACATATCTAAACTCTAACCCTTTAGCAGAATGAATGGTTATAATTTTAACAACATCCTCATCTTCTAGCGGCAAATTTAAACTACCAGTTTCGCCAGCCTCTAGTTCTAAGTTAATCAAAGCGATAAAATCTTTTAAGCGTAAGTCTTGACCACTATCTTCAAAGGCCTTTATTTTACGATAAAACTGATTTAAATAGTGAAAAATTTGCCAATCTTCATCTGGATCAAGGCCAGACAATAAACCGGATTTATAAACAAAATCAATAAACAAACGGCTGGGAGTTTCTTTAGCCGCCAGCAGCGATTGTTCATCAACTAGACGTAAAAGTTTAGTAATAGTTTTTTGACTGTCAAGACTTATTTTGACAGCCAAATCACTATGCTTCAACGCCTCAAAAAGCGACCAAGATTTACGCTTAGCTAGGGCGGTAAGCTCCATTAAATCTACAGCCGGCAAAGCAAAGGGCCGTGAATTTAATACCCGATAAAGAGCTGCCGATTCATGATAATTATCTAAGAGCTTAAAATAAGCCAAACAATCTAAAATAATTGGCTTATAATATAACCCCCGCATAGACATAAACTGACAAGGAATTTGACGTCTCGTAAATTCATTAATAAATTTATCAGCATCACGATTGGAACGAATTAAGACAGCAAAATCAGACCATCGCGTCTCATCGCTATCTTGATGCTTTTCTTTAATATAATCAGCAATGGCCACCACTTCCTCTGATTCAGTATGAAACGGCCATACTTCCACTGAAGCTTGAGGCACACCCACGGCTATTAATTTTTTGTCTAACGATAACTTAACTTCTAGGCGGTCAGGGTTATTATATTGAATAGAACGATAAGCTAAATCCAAAATAGCTTGTCCTGACCGATAATTAGCCGTAAGGACAATCTCCTGAGCCTTAGGAAAATCATCTTTAAACTTCAAAATATTAGCTAAAGAAGCGCCACGAAATTTATAAATACTTTGGTCATCATCACCCACTACCGTCAAATTATTAGCTGGCGCTGCTAATAATTTAAGAAGTTCATATTGGGCCCAATTAGTATCCTGGAATTCATCAACTAAAATAAACTTAAACTGCTGTCGATATTGTTCTAAAATGTTGGGTCGTTCCCGAAAGAGTTTTAACGTATAAACAATTAAGTCACCAAAATCAAGACAAGAATTATCCAAGAGAAGCTGATTATATGTGACATAAGCCTGGGCTAATTCCTTAAGACGAGTAACCTCTAGCTGAGCTGGCTCATTCATATCACTTAAATCTAGGGAGTCAACATAATCTAAATATTGCTGGGAAGAAATGTTTTCATCTTTGAGATGACTAAAATGCTTCACTAGGTCAGCAAGAAATTTAGTTTCATTCCCTAAGGGTCGGTAATAATTAAGCATTAAACGGTCTAAATTTTGACGTAGTAAAACCCACTGGGCTGTCTCATCAAGCAATTTAAAATTTGTTGGCAGACCAATATCTAAACCGTGCTGTCGCAAAAGACGCTCGCCAAAACTATGAAAAGTTTGAATCCATAAATCAGTATAACCATAAGGCAAGAGCTTATCTGCCCTTTCTTCCATCTCGCCTGCTGCTTTATCAGTAAAAGTAGTGAGCAGAATTTCTTCGGGTTTGGCTTGGCCGGACATCACTAAATAAAGTAGCCGATTAACTAGGACGGTGGTTTTACCAGTACCAGCACCAGCCACAATTAGCAAAGGACCATTACCATACTCTACTGCTTGCCGTTGCTCTTTGTTTAAATTAGCTAAATAATCATCAACCTGGGCCATATTTTAATCCAACGTTAATAAAGAGATTAATTGATCTTGATCGTCTACTGGCCCAATAATAGCTAAATTAAGACCTTTATTTACAAAAATTTGTCTAGCTACTGCTTGAATTTCTGCCGAAGTTACTGAGTTTAATTTAGTCAAATACTGCTGAGGCGTATCCAAAGAGGCTTGATTGTTTCCTTGCCCAAGCCATAAGGCTTGCTGATATCCATACCACCTAGCTAAATCGTCAGATCCCTCTAGTCCAAGAATTAATCGGCCAGCTAAAAATTTTTTCACTCGCTCTAGCTCATTTTCTTCTACTAGCTCAGTAGCCAATCTTTTATATTCCTGAAGAATCATAGTAACAACTATGGGTAAAGAATCTTTTTTAATTCCAGCTTTCGTTACTAAATAACCACTATCCGTATAGGCCTCAGCATTGGTCCGAACATAATAAGCTAAACCTCGACGTTCTCTAATTTCTAAAAATAATCTGGAGCTCATCGTTCCCCCTAAAATAGCGGCTAATAACTTAGTGGGCACTTCTTCTTTATAGCCATAAGGAAAGGCCTTGACACCTAAAGCTAAGTGCAGTTGATCGGTAGCTTTATCTTCTATTAATAATTGAGGCTTCACCTGCGTATCTATGATGGGTAATTTGTCTTTAAAATTTAAAAATGTTGGCCAGCGGCTAAAATATTTATCTACTAAATTATCAAGATCACGAGATAAGTTGCCAGCTAAACATATAATAACTCGAGAATGACCATAATGACTTTGCCAATAGTTTATTAAAGCTTCTCGCTGTAATAATCCCACCGTCTCTTTAGAACCAGCAGTATCCCAACCAGCGGGAGTATCACCATAAAAAACTCGTTCAAACACGTCATCTAAATGCATTAAGGGATTATCTTCATACATATTAATTTCTTCAATGATGACTCCTCGCTCTTTTTCTATTTCCTCAGCAGCAAATAAAGAATTTAACAACATATCGCTTAAAACATTAAAAGCCACTTCGGCTTGATTGGCCGCACATTTAACATAAAAAGCTGTAGACTCTTTACTAGTAAAAGCGTTATATTCTCCACCAATAGCATCAAGTTCGCTCGATATAGCTAATGTTGTCGGTCGCCTAGTGGTGCCCTTAAAAAACATGTGTTCTAAAAAATGTGACACCCCCCGCTCTGGGGCTGTCTCAAATTTTGACCCGGTAGCCACGATTACTAAAATAGTAAAAGTCTGACAATTATCTACTGGTACCTTAAGAACTAGGGGAAAATTACTATTAAATTGTCTCTGCCACATATTAATTCAATTTTGAAGATAAATAAGCTACGAGCTCATTAACATTAACGCTCTCCTGCTTCATAGAATCCCGGTCTCGAACAGTAACCAAATTTTTATCTAAAGTATCAAAATCTACAGTTATAGA
>CAZLFO010000031.1:0-2239 GCA_964558835.1 uncultured Gammaproteobacteria bacterium | reverse complement strand
ATAAAATACTGAAGTTCCATTTGTTCAAATTCTCTAGTGCGAAAAATAAATTGACGGGCGGTAATTTCATTGCGAAAAGCTTTGCCAATCTGAGCTATGCCAAAGGGCAGTTGGAGCCTAGTGCTATCCATTATATTTTTATAATTTACATAAATCCCTTGGCAAGTTTCACCACGAAGATAAACTGGCTCAGACCTAGAACCAGTAAAATCACCAAGATTAGATTGAATTAATAAATTAAAACGTCGTACAGCAGTAAAATCTTGCTGACCACAATCAGGGCAAACAATTAAATGACGATAATCATCAAATAGCTGGTTAATACTAGCTTCAGACATTGTCTCGTCAGCTTTAACTCCAACTTGAGCTAGCAGCTCATCAGCTCGCAAACGACTATGACAATGGCGACATTCAACCAGGGGGTCAGAAAAATTAGCTATATGTCCACTGGCCTGCCAAACTTTAGGATGCATAAAGATAGCACTATCTAAACCAACAATATTGTCATATTGGTAAACCAAATCTTTCCACCATAATTGCTTAATATTGTTAGCTAACTCAACGCCATAGGGACCATAGTCATAAATTGCCGCCAACCCACCATAAATCTCTGATGATTGATAAATAAATCCCCGACGTTTACATAAACTTACTAATGAATCTAAATTAATTTCAGACATAAAAATTTATCTTTAATAAAGATAGTCTACCATCGGACAATAGTTTTGGCAATTAGGTGCGTCAGTTTTATCCTCCTTCGCAGTCCAAAATGAGAGTGGACTTATTTAATTACCGACATATAATTTTTTAGCATGAAGATAGTGTCGGCTTTTAAGTGGTTTCTAACCCATGCTTTTTCTTTTTCGCTATCGATCAATTCACCCAACCCCTGCATTATTTGATTATCTTTGACCTTCTCAAGAAAAACGAGACAATCAGCTAAATATTCTTTTATAGTTTTACCAGTTCTCTCTTTGATCACTTCAGCGTTGATATCCCAATTATTCTTAGCAAAATAATAAATATCGTAGATATCTCTCATAGCAACTTCATTTCTCAGAGTCAAGGCTAATAATTTACTGGCAAACAAATAATCTTTTTTGGCGACCAACATTGAGATGCCAAGATACTCTTTTATTTCGTAGTAATTTTGAATATTCTCTACCAACTTTCTGACATTAATCTCAGTCTTGATGTTATGATCGTCATCGCCATAGGAGAGCAAGACAAAAATGGTAAATCTCTTAATATATTGATCTTTAATCCGCCCATATTTGCTTAAGATTGCCACAATCTTTTCAAAAACTAACTGTTTATTTTCCTCACTGACCACCAATAAATCAAAATCCAAGTCTACCGAAAATCTCGGTAGGTTATAGAAAAAATAGGCACAGGTACCGCCCTTCAATCCTAAGAGTGGACTGATTGAGACATCAGTGTAGATGTCTTTCAAAATTTGACCCATTATTAATTGATGTTTTTCTCTATTGAGCATAGTTTTTGCGATATTTATTCAATCGTTTTAATAGTTGCTTGTTATCATAAATTTTGACGATCTCATCGCATCTTTCCCAGTTGATCGATTTCAAATTATCAAAGTAATAATTCGGGAACAAATAAATCATATCCAAAAAGGCTCTTTCTGCTGTTGCTATGCTGTAATTATCTTTATTAATAACCCCGGTGGAATTAAATAGGACCACATTTTTTAATTTTCTAAATGTTATCGTATATTTATCTATCTTGGTTGTTTTTGGCCATTTGGATGCGACAAAAATCGTTTCATAATGCTGGAATATAACACCTGCCTCTCTCAAAACTGTTTCAAAGCTGATGTAGGAGGGGGTGTAGATGCTGGTTGCCAATTCTTTCGGATTAAAGTCCTCATTTTTGGCAAATACACCTCTGGTCAGTCTGATTAAAACTTTTCGCTTTACATAATAGGCCACCTTAGCATTCAAGTTTAATTTATCATTTTCTTGCCAAATTAAAGCCAAATCTTTGTTTGTCAGGATGGTTTTTGGTGATTGGTATAATTTTGCGATTAAGCTATCCATATTTATGTTATTTGATGGAATTGATAACTTTTCTTATTTCCATTGTACATTATTGATAAATAATAGTCAAACAATTAGAAATAAAAAAAGCCGCTGATATAAATCAGCGGCTTTCCCCCTCCTTATTATCAACTAGTTGATATCTTTAAACGGCCAGCCTTCCGAAAACTATAAAAACTCCG
>CAZLFO010000030.1:4296-6906 GCA_964558835.1 uncultured Gammaproteobacteria bacterium | reverse complement strand
TGGTTTATTAGTTGTAGCATTATTGGGGGGTGGATATTTATTGTTGCGTCGCCATGAAGTTACTCCGCCTAGTGTATCAACACCTACCCCCAAGGCAGAAGTAAATAATAATTCTCAATCTCCAGAATATTGGACTAGTTTTACTGATTTATTTTCTGGTACTGGCTGGCTGGACCAGGCTCAAACTACTTTAGCTCATGACACCTCCGGCATGGTTTTAACCTTTGCTCCTGACCTAGAATGGCAAAAATTAGGAGATTGTCAGGATTCTAATATAGCGTCTATTTGCCAGCAAATTGATGAGGCTAATAAAAAAGATGAAGCAGGGTCATATTGTTTAACCGACGGTCGTTGTTTGTCTCTTCAAGACGGGAAGATAAGTTATCAAAAAAAGGTAGTGCCTCTACCTTTAACTAGTGATGAACAATTAGTCAATATAGCCGTTGCTCCTTTAGGGGAACGTTGGGTAGTGGCCGGGGTCAAGGTTATTGCTCCCGAGCACTATCAGCCATTAGCCTGGTGGTTTGACGGCTCTAATTTTTCTGCCATTAATTTAGCCGGTAGGGTTAGTAATTATTTGGGCCAGCTAGGTATTGGCGGCTCGCCAGATAATTTCCTTATTTTATATAGTGCTAAAGATGGCCTAGCTTGGCAGGTAAAGGGTGAGGAGATTCGAGATATTAGTTATTATTTTGGTTTCAGAGTTAATAATGGCGGTTTTAAGCCAGCCATTTTGCAGGTTGACCTTAGTGATGAAACTTTATGGTTTGTTTTTGATCGCAGCGCTTCTCAGGCGCGATTATTAAAGTTTTGGCAAAATGGCAGTCCTTGGATTGAAGCGATGACTGATCTATCTTTTAAATTACCAGTCCCCAGCATGGCAGCTATTTTTACTGTTAATTCTTTAACACCTCTGACATTGCGGGCTAAACTAGTAAACTCTGAGGGCCAGAGCAGTGTCTGGCTCTTGACGGATAATGGATTTGTTTTACCACCCCAGGCTAGTCAAGTTACCTCAGTTAATTTAACTGGCTATAATACAGCGAAACCCAAGATTATTGGGGCTATAGTAGCAGACATGCTTGGCGGATGGTCGCAGTTTAATAATCAATTATTTTTATCTACTGATGGACAAACTTGGCAACCAGTAAACTTAGGTCAAAGAATTAATTTCCCTTCACCGGCAGATAGTCTATGGTGGCGCTGGCAAGTAAGTCCTACCGCTAATAAGCAGTGGTCGCCGTGCCTCAAAACGATAACTATTAATTATTATCGGGTAAAATAAAGCCTTTTATTAATATTTACTAATTTTCATAATACAGGTAAGATTATACAAAGATAAAAATATAATATGTACCAATTATAATTTTGCTTTACATTATAAAAGATGTTATAATATTTCTAAATTGATCATGTAATTATTTATGCAAAAAGGCTGGCTCATAAGCGGTATAATTATCTTATTTTTAGGGGTGATGTTTTTTTATCAACTGCCAGCCATTGCCGATATTGCTACTTGCCCTACCGGTAGCAAATGTATTTTTAATGAGACCGGTCCATTATTGATACAAAGTCAGACCAGTAGTATTTATTTATTGGCTACCTCTACTTCTGGCAATATCTATCTTAATTATCTTGGTATTGATAGCTATGGCTTAGGAATAAGGGCGAACGGGGATCTATATCATAATAGTAACTCTATAGTGGTAGCGGATGGAAGATTTTATGCAATAAGTATTAGTGGTTTGAGCGGGGGATTCTTGGGACAGATGGGGCATTATACTCCAGCAAATTTATTAGGGCTCACCAATAGTCAACAAATATTTACTTTTTCTACCTCTACGGCTTATTGGGGTGTTGACGCAGCTCATTCGGCTAGTGGACTGGGCAATACATATAGTTGGCTCACCACCAATTTAGTTGGCCAGCTGGCTTTTGTGAGAGATAGTGACGGCGCTAGTTCCAGACAATATTTACAGTATAGATTTAATGATGTTAATAGTCCTAATAATTGGGATAGATGGATAGAATTTTGTGATAGCTCTAATAATTGTCATAATTTTTTAAACCCGTTAGATAATGTTAGCAATAACTCTCTGGTGATGTACCAAGACCCAGATATGCTAATGGATAGCGGGTTGAAGGTTAATGATCCCAGCTCATTATCTAACTGTAGTAGTTTATCTACTAACGGTGGAGTTATTAGCTGCGGCAGCGGTGGCGGTGACATAAGTGGTAGTGGCACCACTAATTATTTACCGCGCTGGTCTAACGCTAGCACCTTAGCCGATAGTATCTTATATCAAAATAGTACTGGCATTGGTTTAGGTACTGTCAGTCCTTTTACTAAACTTCATATTTATGACGCTACTTCTGGCCCAATTATCACTCTTTCTGGTCTAGATACTAATTACCGAGGGTTAGCTATAAAAGATACTAGCAATAATGAAAAGTGGTTTTTTGGTAGTAATACCTCTACTAATACTAATTTTGTCATTAGAGCAACTAGCAGTAATGATATATTAACAATAAGTTCTAGTAATGGTAATGTCGGCATTGGCACGACTCCCGATGCCACCTATAAGCTTTCTATCAACGGTACTATTAAGA
>CAZLFO010000030.1:0-4196 GCA_964558835.1 uncultured Gammaproteobacteria bacterium | reverse complement strand
GATGGTGGTAGCGAAGGTGTATATGTAGATACAGGTGGTAATGTTGGTATTGGAGCTAGCTCCAGCTTGGGCTCTCGTATGGTCATAAAAGGTAGTGGTAGCGATTCTTTAGCCTCAGCCCTTAATGTCCAGAATAGTAGCGGTAACTCATTATTATATGTGAGAAATGATGGTAGGGTCGGTATAGGCAGCACTAGCCCTTCAGTCTCCCTAGTTGTTAATGGTAATGTTATAGCTGGTACTCCTACGGCTGATGGTCATTTAGCCACTAAAGCCTATGTAGATTCATCTGTTAAGCTTTGGGTAAATAATGGTACTTCTCTTTATGCTTCTAGTACTGGTTGGTCGGTGGGTATTGGTACTACCAGCCCAGACACTAAACTTCATATTTATGATGCTACTTCTGGTCCAATTATTAGTCTTTCTGGTTCAGATAGTAATTACCGAGGGTTAGCTATAAAAAATACTAGCAATAATGAAAAGTGGTTTATTGGTAATAATACCTCTAGTAATAGTTTTGTTATTAGAGCAAATAACAGTAATGATGTTTTAACAGTGAGTTCTAGCGCTGGCAATGTCGGTATTGGCAGTAGCAGCCCGGGCTACACACTGTCAGTTAGTGGTACTGGTTATTTTAGTAATACTGTAACAGCAGCTCCACCTACAGCTACTGGCAATGTTGCTACTAAGGGCTATGTAGATAATCTTATTAGTGAGTTATCTGTTGGTCCGACAATTTTTGTTGGGCTTTCAACCACCGTAATGTCTCCTAACCAAAGTGGCTATAGCGGGGTTAATAATAATATTTGCCAGGCTGTTTCTTCCACCAGCCATCTTTGTACTGTTGAGGACATTTTAGAGATTGTAAATAATGGTCAGGCAATAACCATACCAACGACCTCTGTGGGTTATTGGATTAGTAATGGTCCGCCAGGCTATACCGCCAATGCTAATGATTGTGCTGGTTTTACAACCTCGTCACCTAATTTTTTAGGCGCCGTTTGGATGAGAAATAATAGTTATCCTAATGGCGTTGGAGCCTTGCGCTATTGCAATGCTACGGGTTATTTTGCTTGTTGTAAATAAAAAAATATATGATTAAGTTACGACGTCAATTTTTATTTATCCAGTTGCTACTCATAATTGTTTTTTTGCTAGCTACTCGGGCTATCCCAGCAAAAGCAGTTTATTGTCCAACGGGGTGGATGGGGGGCCTATATTGTGCACCAACTGGGGGTAAATCATGGTGTAATACAAGCGGTGAAGGTGACAATAAATGTGCTGTAGAGACGACATGTAGTTCTATTGCCCATGGTAGTGTTTCGGTCAATTGCAGTAATAATACTTGTACTTATGATTGTGACGATAACTATAGATTTTGTCCTGCTACCACACAATGTTTACTTACTACTCCTCCTCCTGACAGCCATTGTTCTATTTATAACCCTTGCGACTCCAGTTGTACTATTTGTGAGCCTGGTTATGTGGTTTCTGGCACTAGCTGTACTACTACTATCTTAAAATTAGGCTATAAATCAGTAAGTAGCGATAGGCTGGTTAATGCTGCATCCGACGCTTTATTATTTGTTACTTCTAATAAATTGGGCATTGGTACTGACAATCCTTCCTCTACCGTTCATATAATTGGATCTGCTAATTTATCAGATGATTTATTTATGATTTCTGGTAAATCTATTCGTTTAGATTCTAATACCAGTACTATCCTCTATCTGGGTAATTATTATAATGATAGTGGTTTTGTCTATGGGGCATCAACTAATCCAGTTGTTTCTTTACAAATTGAGGGCGACCTTAGAGCTAATCGCTTATGTATCCAGGACAGCTGTAAATCTAGCTGGACGGACGTTGGTGGTGGCTATTGGCTATTGAGTAGCTCTAATCTTTATGCTTCCAGTACTACTTGGTCGGTGGGTATTGGCACCGCCAGCCCAGACACTAAACTTCATATTTATGATGCTACTTCTGGCCCAATTATTAGTCTTTCTGGTTTAGATAGTAAGTATCGAGGGTTAGCTATAAAAGATACCAACAATAATGAAAAGTGGTTTATTGGTAATAATACCTCTAATAATTTTGTTATTAGAGCAACTAACAGTAGTGATGTTTTAACAATAAATTCTACTACTGGTAATGTTGGTATTGGCACGACTCCCGATGCCACCTATAAGCTTTCTATCAACGGTACTATTAAGACTAATTTAACATCAGTTACTCCTGGTAGTTATTGTCTTTATGTAAATCAAGATGGAGTTATTGGCGCCAAAACTTCTGATTGCGGGACAGCCACTGGCGGAGGAGATAATTTAGGTGATCATACTGCCACTCAGAATATTAAATTAAATGGTTATTGGCTTTCTAATGATGGTGGTAGCGAAGGTGTATATGTAGATACAGGTGGTAATGTTGGTATTGGAGTTAATGGTACCTTGGGCTCTCGTATGGTTATAAAAGGTAGTGGTAGCAATTCTTCAACTTCAGCCCTTAATGTCCAGAATAATAGCGAGACCTCATTATTATATGTGAGAAATGATGGTAATGTTGGAATTGGTAGTACTATACCTGGCGCCAAGCTAGCGGTGGATGGCAGCTTCTCCACTAACGGTAGTGTGACTTTTAGTGGCACATCTTATACTAAACAGGGCGTAATGACAACAGATGCTAGTGGTAATTTAGCCAGCCTAGCTAGCATTACTGAAGCCTATATTGCCGATAGTGCTATAACGAGTAGTAAAATTGCAACTAGTGCTGTAACGAATGTTAAAATTGCCGATAGTGCGGTAACGAATGCTAAAATTACCAGTATGGCTTGGTCGAAACTAATTTCTATGCCCGGTAATTGTACTAGTGGTCAATATGTTATAGGAGTTACCTCTTCTAACTTAGTTTGTACTAATACTCCAGCTGTTACTACTTACTCGGCAGGTAATGGGTTAAACTTATCTGGTACTGTTTTTTCTTTAGCATCTTCAGGAACAGACAAATATTTAACCAAATGGACTAGTGCTAATACTTTAGGAACTAGCACTATTTATGAGGATAGTGGTAATGTTGGTATTGGAGCTAGCTCCAGCTTGGGCTCTCGTATGGTTATAAAAGGTAGTGGTAGCAATTCTTCAACTTCAGCCCTTAATGTCCAGAATAATAGCGAGACCTCATTATTATATGTGAGAAATGATGGTAATGTTGGAATTGGTAGTACTATACCTGGCGCCAAGCTAGCGGTGGATGGCAGCTTCTCCACTAACGGTAGTGTGACTTTTAGTGGCACATCTTATACTAAACAGGGCGTAATGACAACAGATGCTAGTGGTAATTTAGCCAGCCTAGCTAGCATTACTGAAGCCTATATTGCCGATAGTGCTATAACGAGTAGTAAAATTGCAACTAGTGCTGTAACGAATGTTAAAATTGCCGATAGTGCGGTAACGAATGCTAAAATTACCAGTATGGCTTGGTCGAAACTAATTTCTATGCCCGGTAATTGTACTAGTGGTCAATATGTTATAGGAGTTACCTCTTCTAACTTAGTTTGTACTAATACTCCAGCTGTTACTACTTACTCGGCAGGTAATGGGTTAAACTTATCTGGTACTGTTTTTTCTTTAGCATCTTCAGGAACAGACAAATATTTAACCAAATGGACTAGTGCTAATACTTTAGGAACTAGCACTATTTATGAGGATAGTGGCAAAGTTGGAATTGGTACGACTAACCCGTCAGAAAAATTAGAGGTTAGTGGTAATATTAAGTCTAGTAACTTAGTCGGATCAGGTGATCGCTGTCTTTATGCTAACTCATCTGGTGTTATTGCAGCCAAAGGTTCTGATTGTGGTGCAGGTGGTAGCTCAATCAGCGGTTCTGGGACAAATGGCTATCTAACTCAATGGACTGGTGAAAAAGTATTGGGAACTAGTACTATTTTTAGAAAAAGTGATGATGATAAGATAGGTATCGGGACAGTTAGTCCAGCAAATGAGCTTTATATCTATAATGCATCCTCTGGGCCAATTATTGGTTTGAGCGGCCAAAGTAGTGTGTATCGTGGTCTAGCCATTAAAAAAACTGACGGAAGTGAGCAATGGTTTATTGGCAGTAATGCCTCTAACAATTTTGTCATTAGAGCAACTAGTAGTAACGATATTTTAACAATAGATAATAGTACTGGTAATGTTAGT
>CAZLFO010000029.1:0-6962 GCA_964558835.1 uncultured Gammaproteobacteria bacterium | reverse complement strand
GGATTTGATACTAAATTAGTCCAAATTATTGGCCGACTGAAATATCGTACTAGCTACGGCCAAAATGCCTTAAAACATAGTGTTGAAGTAGCTCATTTAGCAGGACTGCTAGCTGAAGAGCTAGGAGCTAATACGGCCTTAGCTAAAAAAGCTGGACTGCTACATGATATTGGCAAAGCAGTCGATCACGAAGTAAAAGGCACTCACCCACAAATTGGTGGAGATATTGCCCGCAAATTTAACCTGTCTCAAGAAATTATTGACCCAATTGAGACCCACCACGATGACCATCCAAAAGGATTAATATCGGTTATAGTCAAAGTAGCAGATGCTATTTCATCTTCTAGACCAGGAGCACGTAATGACAGTCTAGATCAATATATTCAACGACTAGAAGAATTAGAGAAAATTGCCAATAGCTTTGAGGGCGTTGATCGATCTTATGCTATTCAGGCGGGTCGAGAAATCCGAGTTTTTGTTCAACCAGAAGAAGTTAGTGACCTATCGGCCCATGAATTAGCAGTACAAATAGCTAACAAGATTGAACAAGAACTAAAATATCCTGGTGAAATAAAAATTAATGTTATCAGAGAACTAAGAGTTATTGAATACGCACGCTAAAAACATGTCTACTAAAAAAATATTTAACAAGATCAAAAAACAGACAGCTAACGACCATCCAGTTAGTCAGCACATACTTGACCAAGAAATTGTCTTCCGTCTATCTAAAGGGCGTTTACCGGGCCGCCGACAATGGCATTATCTACCTAAATTTTTATCTAAAAAAGAAAAAATTATCATCATAATTTGTCTTCTAGTTATTCTGACTAGCTTGGGTCTTCTTTTATATAATTACTATCAAAAACATTGTGAAAAAATTCCTCAAAGCGGAGGGTATTAT
Organism: uncultured Gammaproteobacteria bacterium; assembly: GCA_964558835.1. Taxonomy (GTDB): domain Bacteria; phylum Patescibacteriota; class Patescibacteriia; order Patescibacteriales; family Patescibacteriaceae; genus UBA1359. The sequence goes on along the minus strand of CAZLFO010000029.1, from coordinate 6,061 downwards.
GTAGAAGGCCTTATTGGTACTCCTCGCTATATTAATCCCCTATATTCATCTTTTAACCAAACTGACCGCGATTTAGTGCGACTCATTTACTCCAGTTTATTAACTCGTGACTCCCAGGGTAATCTCATTAATGACTTAGCTGATAGTTATGAAATAAGCGCTGATCATCTTACTTATACTATCAAGCTAAAAGACAATATCAAGTGGAGTAATGGACAAAATTTAACGGCCGAAGACGTTATATTCACCTATACAGCCATTATGGATCCAGCCTATAATTCTCCGCTGCGTAATTCTTTCAGCGGACTAGGAATAGAGAAGGTGGACGATCTCACTATTAAATTTACCTTAAGCCAACCATATAATGCTTTCCTTGATTTACTTACTATTGGCATTATGCCTAGTGAATTATGGGGACAAATTCCTGCTACCAGCGCCAGCCTCGCTGACTTAAATCTAAAACCAATCGGCAGCGGCCCCTATCAATTCCAATCTCTCGCTAAAGATAGCGCTGGCAATATAAAATCCTATGAGTTAACTATTAATCCCTATTATTTCGGACAACTTCCTTACATCCTTAAATTAACTCTTAAATTTTATGATAATTATGAAGAATTAGCAGCTGCCTTAGAGGATGGTTCTATCGATGGAACGGCCTATCTGCCTCAAAAAACCGCCGAAGAATTAATAACTACCAGACGTTACAACCTTAAATATCTTGGTACTTCTCAATTAGTAGCTATCTTCATTAATAGTGAAGACAAAATGCTTCAAGACAAACATATCCGACAAGCCCTGACTCTTTCTATTGACAAAAAGAAAAACTTATTAGACAATACTAACTTAATTGAGCATTTAGCTACTGGCCCAATACTAAGTCATAATCCCTACTATGATAAAACCATAGCAAGTATTGATTATAATCCTACTGAAGCCCAAAAAATTCTGACCGATAATGGTTGGAGCCTGAAGACTATTACACCTGAGGATGTAGCTGCCGCTCAGCAAAAATTAAAAGATAACCAAGGCGACCAAAATGAAGCTAAGACTATTATTGATTTAGGCCCTGGCCAATGGCTACAAAAAAATAATCAATACCTAACCTTTAATCTTACGGTTGTTAATGAACCAGATTATCTAGCCATGGCCCAACAAATTGGCCTTTCATGGCAAAAAATTGGCATTAAAATTTATCTAGATATAGTTGACCCTAAAAACATTAATGATCAAATCATTCGCCGAAAAAATTATTCTCTCCTGCTTTATGGCCAAAATTTAGGTTCAGAAAATGATTTAACCGCCTTCTGGCACTCCAGTCAACGCGGTCCTAATGGTCTTAATTTAAGTAATTATCATAATGAACAAGTAGATAAAAGTCTAGAAATTTTAAGAACATCAGCTGACGAAGAAGCTAAAAAGAAAGCAGCACAAACCTTACAGCAACAAATTGCTGCTGATTTACCGGCCATTTTTCTTTATAATCCTACCTATCTTTATATTCAAAATAAAAAAATCAAGGGCTTTGCGATGGGGGTGATAATTGAACCAGCCGATAGGTTTAATCAAATTAATCAGTGGTATATAAAAACAAAAATTAAGTGGCAAAAATAGCTCACTAAGCCCAAGTGGCGGAATTGGTAGACGCGCAACGTTCAGGTCGTTGTGTTCGTAAGAACGTGGAGGTTCAAATCCTCTCTTGGGCACCAAGATTAACTCTTTTATTATTTAATTAGGCCAAATAAATGGCACAATCATTATGATGACAAAATACCAAACCAGAAACTATGTTAGCCGTCCAGCTAATAAATCTTATAGCTCCTCTAGAAAAACTAGACGAACTAATAACTATCCAAAAACATTAGGTCCTACTAGGTCAGAAAGTAATAAACTAAAAATCATCGTTCTTGGTGGCTTAGAAGAGGTCGGCCGCAATATGACTTTGTTAGAATATAACCGAGAAATAATCATCGTTGACATGGGTCTCCAATTCCCTGAAGAAGATATGTTGGGAATAGACTATATCATTCCCAATACTGATTATTTAGTTGGCAAAGAAGATTGGATTAAAGGCATTATTATTACTCACGGTCATTACGATCATATTGGAGCTATTCCTCATCTATTAGGTAAATTAAAAAATCCACCAATGTTTATGGGTCGGCTAACCGCCGGATTAGTAGAGAAAAAAGTCAAAGAACAACCCCAGTGCCCCAAAGCTTCTATTACCATAATTGAAGAAAATAAAACAATTCAATTAGGTAAAAATTTTAATATTGAATTTCTAAGAATGAATCATTCTATTCCTGATTGTTTTGCCTCGATTATTCATACTCCGCTAGGGACTATTATGCATACTGGCGATTTTAAAATTGATTATTCTCCAGTTAATGATAAGCCAGCCGACCTCCAACGTATTGCCCAATTTGGCAGTCAAGGCATCCTTATGTTAATGTCTGACTCTACCGACTCAACTCATCCTGGATACCAAATTTCTGAATCCAGTATTGGTGATGAAATGGGCCGACTTTTTGAAAAAATTGAAGGTCGCATTATTATTTGTACCTTTGCCTCCCAAATTAGTCGCATCCAAGAAATATTCTCTCTAGCTGAAAAATTTGGCCGCCGCATTTATGTCCAGGGCCGCAGCATGAATGATAATATTGAAATAGCCAAACAAATTGGCTATATGAAATTTAACCCTCAAACCATTATTCAAGAAAGTGAAATACGCCACATGCCAGATAATAAAATAATTGTCTTGGGCACTGGGGCCCAAGGGGAAAATAACGCTTTTCTAATGAGGGTAGTCAACAACGAACATCGCACTATCCGTCTTAAACCAGGGGATACGGTTATTTTCTCTTCATCGGTTATCCCCGGCAATGAACGCAGTATCCAAAACCTTAAAGATCAAATCGTCCGACAAGGAGGCAGGGTTATTCATTATGAAATGCTAGATGTTCATGCTGGAGGTCACGCCAAACAAGAAGACCTAAAACTCATGATGCGTCTTCTTAAACCTAAATATTTTATGCCTATTGAAGGTAGTCATTATATGCTACAAGCCCACGCTGAGCTAGCTCAACAAGTAGGCATTCCCACTAACAACATTTTTGTGGCTGACAATGGTCAAATAATTACCTTTGAGCAACGTGGCCATGACATTATTGGACAATTAACTAAAGAAAAGGTGGTGACTGACTATGTCATGGTTGACGGTCTAGGGGTGGGGGATGTATCAGATATTGTCCTAAGAGACCGTAAAACTATGGCCGAAGATGGCATGATTGTAGTTATTGCCACTATTGATTCCAAAACTGGCGACCCTATTGGTAATCCAGATATTATTTCCCGCGGCTTTATTTATATGAAAGATAATAAAGATTTAATTCAAGACACCAGAATGCGGGTCAAAAAAATTATTAAAGAAACCGATCCTTTACTATTAACAAGTACTCGGGGTTTGGGAGAAGATGATCAGCTAAAAAATAAAATTAGAGCTGACGTCAGTCAATTCTTATTTAATAAAACTAAGAGACGGCCGATGGTCTTGCCAGTAGTCATTAAAGTCTAAGCTTTTCTGGACTAAAAAACAAAAACGCCCTAAAATGGGCGCCTTCGTTTGTGAAACCTTTGACAATAAAGCTTTAATGACTAAAGTATAACAAAAATAAACAACAAGGTCAAATTATCTGTTATCTCCACTGCCGTGTAGCTGACCTCTTTCCTGACGAGACGATAGCTTGTCTAAATTATTTTGAGCAATATTCTCCAAGTCTAACCCCAATTCAGTTGCTAACTGAGCTAAATACCACAAAACATCACCTAATTCTTTACTTATTGCTTCACATTGTTCTTCGCTCACTGTTCCATCTCCATCGCGAAAAATCTTTTTAATTTTTTCGGCCACCTCGCCGCTTTCACCTACTAAACCTAAAACAGGATAAACAAATCCCCTCTCCACTACCGGATAAACTGCGGTTCTCCGGCTTTTTGTTTGATAGTCTTTAAATTCCATAAATTTATGTAATTACGGCCGTTGCTCCAACGGTCAAAATAGTAACAATAATACCAGCGGCTATAACGCCAGCAAAAATTGGCCAAAAAGCCTTTTTTAAAGGAAGACCAAACAACCAAGCAGCAATAGAGCCAGTCCAGGCACCCGTGCCTGGCAAAGGAATAGCTACAAATATAAACAAAGCTACAAGACCATACTTTTCTAATTTTTGCCAAGTTTTTCGACGAGTACGTTTAAAAATTGACTCTAAAATTTTTTTCAAAAAAGGAGAATATTTTTCTGCTAACTCTACAAATTTATTAAGACCCAAAATAATAAAAATGATGGGAATGCTATTACCAATAATAGCTAAAATTAAAGCCATAAGGGGCGGCACATGCCAAACGGTAATAGCTAATGGGATAGTAGCCCGTAATTCAGTTACTGGTATGGCTGAATAAACCAAAGTAAGTAGTTCCTTTGAGCCAATAAATTCTTGTAAAAATTCCATATTATTTCTCTCCTAAAGATAGGGCCTTAAGTTTAGAGGCTAACTCTTTAAGCTGTCTCGGATCAGCCATAGGACCACTAGCCGAAGAAAGCCAACCCTCATAAGTAGAAAACCATTGTGCTGGCCCAGATGAATAGGAGTGCCACTGGCCTCGTTTTAAATCTTCAGTCCCATGCATCGGAATAAGCTTGATATGAGCGTGATTAACACCGGTTCCCTCCATAATAACCCCAATTCGTCCAACATCGGCATAATAATTTTTAAGAATTTGGGCTACCTGTTTAGCGGCTACCATGAACCTGCATAGTACTTTATCGGGCAGGGCAAGGACATCACTGTCATAATGTTTTTTAGGAATAACACAAGAGAAACCTTCAGTATTGGGGTCAATTGCCAAAAAGGCCATAAAATCACTATCCTCCCAGAAAATACCGGGAGTAGTTAACCGACCAGCGGCTATATCACAAAATAAGCAGGAACTATTATCATCTTTTTTGGGGCGATCAATCATACTAGTAATTTACATAAAAAACCATAAGACTATTAATAGATTAGCATAGAATTAGAAGATTACCAAGACTAAAAATACTAATAACAACCAGCATCAATTATGCATAAATGTGGGCAGAGACAGAGCTCTAAATAATAAACACTAGCAAACTAAAATAAACTAAATTAAATTTAACTAATATTAGCCCTAATGATTTTCTCCTTTTTGACAGGCAGCGGTATAAAAATCCTCAACCAAGCAAGAAGACCCATCATTAAAAGTACAGACAGCATTGGGAACAGCGAGAGTGTGGCCACCGGACCATGCACAAAATTTTTGAGCCTCAGTATCATAACCAGTAGTTTTAACACCGCCAATAGGGCAATCACCACGAAACATCGCCCATTCCTCGCAAGCTCGATTATCATCAAAATAACATAACCCATATTGACTATTGTCCGGCCGTGAAGCTATCTTTAATTGCCCTCCTTTTTCTTGGCAATAAATACTGGCTGGATTAGCAACTGTAGTTATGTCAGGGGCAGTAGTAGTCACCGGCAAATCACTCAACACACAATTATTTAAAGTAATCACACCATTTTCTTCAATAAAAGCTTCATTACCCTTGTTCCAAAAGACAAACATTTCATTTTCAGTAGCATAACGCGCTCCATCAGCAGATAAAGCTTGAGGTACACGCAATATACGCCCATCAGGTAGGGCTAAATCAACAAAGCTGGCTTCTCCATTATGAAAAACCACATTTATCGTTTCGCCAGCTGGACAAATAAAAGTAGCATGGATTAGCGATAATCCACTATCTATATCTTCATCTTCAGAGGCTGATGAACTTACCACATCGGTTGTCGAACTAATTGAGGTTGACGATACCGATGGAGCACTAACTGGACGGCTAGAGATTAAAACAATAATGATAATAACCACTAATATAGTAATAAGAATCCAGATTAATTTTTTTGTGTTAGAAATCATAAAAAATTATTTAATAAAATCTAGTGTCATTATATCACCAATTTAAAATTAAAATTACTATTTTTAATAT
>CAZLFO010000028.1:0-6966 GCA_964558835.1 uncultured Gammaproteobacteria bacterium | reverse complement strand
TTGGGCCGCATCAAGCCCTGGGAAAGTAGGTCAGCGCCAGAATAATGGTGTTTTTTGTATTAGCTGGAGTAGATTTATTTTGTAGTGGATTATGTTATGACTATAGTTGTTTGGTTATAATATTTACTATAAATGAATAACTAGAATCTTGGAAAGAGAAAGATAAAGGAGTTATTTATTCTAGATCATGTTAAATAGTCTGACGGTATATTCTTTATCGGACATCATAAGGGCGGATATATTAAAGTTGATATTTTTTCTTACTACCGGCTAAACAGGCATTTATCTAGGTTAGTTATTTATTTAGACCTCTTGATTTTTATTGTTTTTGGGTTCAAACTAATATTAGTTTTACTAATAATAGTTTTATTTTTAATAATTTTTATGTCTACACTTTCTCCTTCTTTAGATAAATTTATTGATGAATTGTTGGCAGCTCAGGGTATAGAGGGGGTTGATACTGAGATACGTGAGCAGCTGATAGAAGATTTGACTACACGTTTGAATGATCGTTTAGAGGCAGCAATGGTAGCTGAGTTATCCGAAGATAAGCTACCAGAGTTGGAACAGCTTTTGGACCATAAGAATAATGAGATGGATTTACAAAAATTTTTTGCCGACAATATCCCTGATTTGCCAGCTCTTTTGGCTCGAGAATTAGCAGCTTTCCGTCAAGATTATTTAAGTTAATAAACATATGGGCGAGAAGTTTAAGTTGGCTTTTGTTGATAACTCGCGCGCCATTGATGATCAAGCCGTTGATGCCGGTGAGGCTAAAATGACTGCCAAGAAGGAGGAACTGAAGGGTGTTGGTGGCTTTTTAAAAAAACTTTGGCGTTATAATTTAGCTAGAGGGTATTATCGTCAAAAAGAAATTAATGCTGCAAAGCGAGAGATATTGGAAAGTGGCAATATCTTTGCTGCTGCTGGTGGCAGCCAAGAAGATTTTCTAGCTAGCCAAGAAGCATTAGTGAGCCGTTTTTTGTCTAGTTATGATGAGGTAATCCACGAAGAGGTTGGCGAGAGCCGACGGGAACTAAATGAACAACCAGAGGACGAGAAATTACGCACTGGCCTTAAAGAGTTGATTGATGAATACGTGGCCGGCAATCTTGATGAGAATACTTTAGAAGCGGAAAAAGTTAGATTATTGAATAGCTTGCCTGACTTTAATATTAAAAAAGGTTATGAGAAAGTGGCCTATACCGATAATTTATTAACTATTGCCCAACAGATTAAGGCAATGATAGGTCATCAAGTGGGTACTAATAAGTTAGACTATGACCTAGATATTGTTATTGGCCGAGCTGCTAGTGGGGTAAGGACAGAGGCTCAATATAATAAGGTGGATCGTCTCTTAGAAAAATTAGGTAAAACTAAAATTGGTACCTTGGTGAATGAATCTACCTTGGGGTTAGCAGTTGCTGGAACAGTGACTGCTTTTTCGAGTGTTGGTAAAAGTACAGCTCAGGTAAGTGCGCGGGCTTTGGGTGGTCTTGGACTTGGTGCTATATTGACTGGCGGGTTAGCGGCAGCTAGAGAATCACAGATACTAAAACAGGAACGCAAACAACATAGTCGTGAAGAAGCTCAAGGTAAACAATTCTTTTCTGAAGATGAACGTCGAGCTGAGATGCAGAAATTTATTTATGAAACAAAACAAGCTCAAGACATACTAGATTCGCTTGATATTAATTTTAGTGAACTTGACTCAGATAATTTAGAGCAATTGCATCAAGCTATTAATAGTTTGGCTGACCTAGAGGCTAGAATTCGTTTATCTGATCAACAAAATATAGATTTGATTGCTTTTTCTGATATAGCTGCAGTAGAGCGAGAACGTTTAGCTTTAGATTTAGCGCGGGCTAAATTTAAGGTAACAGCGCGGCGCTTGGTTAACAGTCAAAAGATTAGCTTTGCTGGCAATAATTTTGATGATTATTTAAGTACATTAGTAGAAGCTAAAACCCAGGAATTAATTGGTGGTGATCAGGGCATTAGGGAAAAGGATCGTCTTTTCCAAAAAATGCGTCATCAGAGAATGGTTAAAACAGGAGCTAAAGCGGCAGCTACTGGTCTAGCAGTTGGTTTAGTATTTCAGGAGGTTACTAGTTTATTGCGTTCTGACCAGCAGGGATTAATAGAAAGTTTAGCTAAAGGGCGTGGGGCTGATAATACTCAAACAATGACTGCCCTAGAAAAGGCGAGAACTATGGTTTTTGGCGAGCCGCGGCTTAATCAGGCCCAAGAAATAGTAAAAATTGGTGGTCAGCAATTTCAGGTGCCAGTAGGGACGGAGATTAAACTTGAAGCAGACGGTGATTATAGTATTATTTATAATGGTCATCAATTAGTAGGTGATTTACGTTTAACTCCTGAGGGGCAACTTACTGTAGAATCACAAGCCGCTTTAGCTAATAAAGGCATTGATTGGCTATCGCAAGAACATCAAATTGCTGGAGTTGATGGTGCTAGAGATGTTATTAATCGCCATAGCGAAGAGTTTACAACTATTAAACGGCAAATTTGGTATGATAATGATACTAAAATTTTTGATAAAAATGAGCTGCGGGTTTTTTGGGGCGGCCGTTATGGCAGTGGTGTAGATGGAGATGGTAATATTCTCTTAGATATGCGTTACCTGACACCCGATGGATCTTATCATACTTTAAAAGATCAGGTATTGTCAGCGGATGCTCAAGATTTGATTAAAAAAGGAGGGCTTAAATTGATGTTATCTCTATCTCGAGGTACGCAGAACCAGGTTATTGAGATACCCATAAATCCAGATGGATTAGCCATTATTCCTAAAGATAGTTTAGCTGCTAGTTTGTTTACTCATGCTGAGGGCGCTACTCAATTTACTGGTAAGTTTATGGAGTTAGCACAAACCATGGGAGTGGGAGAAAAGGGGGCTGAAACAGTACGAATTTTAGCTACTCAAGTAGGCGATAGTCTGCCTGATGGCTCTAGAGCGATAACCGAGTTGATACACAATATTGATATTCCTGGCGCTACTGTCTGGGAAATGCCGCCGGTAATTCCGTTATTCGGTCGTCGGCCATTAGAACCAGCGGCCATTAAAAAGTTTCATAGGCCAGAATATATTGGTTATTATGGTAGAGAAATATCGGCAGCCGAGAAGGCAGAATATGAAAAATATTTATCACCTCGTCTGAAGGCTAATAAAAAAGCTAAATTAAATATTCAGCAGGAACTAGCGTGGATGTTTAAAGAGAAGAAGGCCAGAGAGGCAGAACAGGTAAAGAAGATTGATGATATTATTGGACAGGATAAATTACTAACTAAGTTGCCCAAAGACACAAAAATGATGGTATGCATGGCCGTGGGAGCAGCTTATGAATCAGAAAATATTTATAAGACACTATCTTTATATTCACATCAATCTCAAGAGGTCTTATCTAAAACGGTCTTTGTTTTAAATGTTAATTGGTTAGACCAAGATGAGCAGGACCTTCAAAAATTAGCTCAAATTAAAAAGACCATTGAAGAAATAAAAAAGGCTAAAAAAGATTTTTCTCAATTAAAAATTACTGTTTTTCAAGAGCGTTATATTAGAGAAGCCTTAATGGCCGAGCGTGGTTCTAACATTCATGGTCAATTTATTAAAGATGTCCATGATGTAGCTCTCAGGTCGCTACAATTATCCGGTATTGACCATGATGTTTTTCTGTTATCTAATGATGCTGACTGTCAAGGTATGTCTGATGATTACCTTAATAAATTGTTAGAACAAGCGGAGAAAGAACCCAATAAAGATGCTTTTTTGGGTCGGGTAGAATGGGATACAGAACGATGGCCTCAGTATCCTGGTTTTCATTTGGCAGTACGGTTTATGCAATTTTTAGATTTAGTCAATCGTTATCCTGGCAAAATACGGCCTAAACATATTCCGACCTCCGGAGCTAATTCTATGGTGAGGGCCTCAATGCTGGCAGCTATTGGAGGGGTTGACCCAGCTAGTAACACTGGGCTCGGTGCTGATGTGAATATCGGCCGACGAATTAATTATGCTCGTGGAGAGCAAGGTGTATCGATTGGTTATAATAATGTCGCCTGGATAGATACTAATGGAGATCGAGCTTTTAATTATTATGCTAATGGACAGCCGGTAGTAACAATGTGGTCTGATTTTAGCCGAGGCGGCTATAAAGGGCGTAAAGAGGGGGGAGTTAGTGGTGAATATAGTTTTGATTATCGAGGTAGTAATTTAAGAGGGAATAAATCTTATGCTGAGGGTCCCAAGCTGAAACAAGATCGGAAAGGTAATTTTTTACCTGAAGATTTGGACAAAGATTGGTCTGACATTATTGCTAGATTTGAATGCCAAATAAATACAGGGCTCAAGAGCTATTTTGATGATAGTTATGAATTATGGCGTCGTGCCTTGAATTGTACTTTTGGTAATAGTCGGCCGCCACGGTATGAAATTAGTCGTGGTCAGGTAAAAATTACTAAAGCTGGCGAGACATGGCTTAAAGATCAACTTAAGTCTTTTGCGGCTAAAAATTTACACGATGTTTTATATAAGCGAGGTGGTCATCGGGCCTAGTTGACTTAATATTTTAACGTTTTAAGACTGTTTATTTATAAGTCGGGGTAGCTTTTGTTTTAGGCACACACATTTTGCACTCTAGCTAAGGCCTCGTTGGGCGTTAGCCCACCTAGAGCTATATGTTCTAAATTATTATAATTAATATTCCATCTCTTAATCTCTTTTCTTAATTTTAGCGCTGTTTTAAGCTGGTATCTATCGTAAAACATCTCTTGGTCTGTTCTGCGGCTGTTTTCAACCTTGCCGTTTTGAGCCGGCTTGCCAGGGTCTATTAGGTAATGGATTATATTTAAAGATTGGTTAAATGGATCAGCTGACTTTTGGTAACCAGTATACCTATTGGTAAAACATGACCCATTATCTGTTTTAATAGCGCGCACCCGAAAGGGTGCTATCTTAATTAATCTTTTAACGAAAGTAGTGGCCGAGCTCTGTATAGATTCTTAGATATCTCCAACGGCTAGCGCAATCTATGGCCGTGAATTGGTAATACCGCTGGCCGACTAATTCGCCTGGAGCTAGTGATATTTTGAGATATTTATACTTTAACTTCCTAATTCTATATTTTCTCACCAACCCTTCAGTTTTGACAATTTTGCCAATAACTCTATCTGAAACCCTAATACCTTCCTTGACTAGCTTGTAGTTGAGCTTCTTAGCACAGAGATGAGTTTCATTTCTTAACTCAATAATTCTTTCTTTAGTCCGAATGGATGATTCATTAGGTTGGCTCTTGGGGCGCCTGGACTTGTTTTCTAGGCCGGCCTCACCGACCTCTCTAAATTTAGCGAGACAATACTTCAACGTCCTTTCGCTAAAAGGAGAAATTTGGGCCATCTGCTTGATGGTCAATTCCTTAGAGAGGAGTGGTTTAATCAATCTCATCTTCTCTTCTTGATTTGATTGTGGCATAGCTTTTGACATATGCCTCTAGGATACCAGAAAGTGCAATATGTGTGTGCACATTACCAAGTGTCCTCAAATGAATACTCACTTAGAAAGATTCAATCGGACTATCCAGAAAGAATTCACTGATTACTTTAATTATCTTTTGGCTAACCCCGACGAGTTTAACCGAAGACTTGTTGATTACCTGATTTTTTATAATACAGAAAGGGCTCACTATGCTTTCCAAAACAAACTTTCTCCGGTACAATTTATGGTGCAGTGGCAAGAGCAGAAATTGCTACAAAACCAACCAGTTAATCAATTACTTAAAATGCCTATGGAGTCTAAAATAGGGTGGCATTATACAATGTTTTAAGCACACACATTTGGCGGTTTTAATTATTGCGCAGAGCCTCGGTGGGCGTTAGCCCACCTAAGGCGATGTGCTCTAGATTATTGTAGGTAATGTTCCATATTCTAACCGCTTTTCTTAATTCTAGCGCTGTTTTAAATTGGTGTCTATTGTAAAACATCTCTTGGTCTGTTCTGTGGCTTCTTTCAACTTTACCGTTTTGAGCCGGCTTGCCCGGATCAATGAGGTAATGGATAATGTTTAAAGACTGTAAGAATATATCTAGTGGATGCAATCTAGGATTGAGTGGATCAGCTGACTTTTGGTAACCAGTATACCTATTGGTAAAACATGACCCATTATCTGTTTTAATAGCACGCACCCGAAAGGGTGCTATCTTAATTAATCTTTTAACGAAGGCAATGGCCGAACCATTGCCGCAGTCGCTATATATCCTGAGGTAGCGCCACCGAGTGGCGCAATCTATGGCGGTGAATTGGTAATACCGCCGGCCGCTTATTTTATCTGGCACATATTTGATGTCTACTTCAACTAGCTCGCCTGAGGCGAGCGGCGCTTTAATGTATTTATACTTTAATTTCCTAATTCTATATTTTCTCACCAACCCTTCAGTTTTGACAATTTTGCCAATAACTCTATCTGAAACCCTAATACCTTCCTTGACTAGCTTGTAGTTGAGCTTCTTAGCACAGAGATGAGTTTCATTTCTTAACTCAATAATTCTTTCTTTAGTCCTTATTGGTAATTCTTTGGGCTGGCTTTTGGGCTTCGTGCTTAGAGGAGTCAATCCGGCCTCGCCGGATTGACTATATCTAGCAACCCATCTTTCCAAAGTTCTTTGACCACCAGGAAATACCCGAGCAGCATCTTTCAATTTAATTTCTTTATTGACGATGGGCAAAACCCATCGTAAGCGCTCTTCCAGAGCGTTGATTGGTAGTTTTGTACACATACTTGAAGATATTGGCATAGTTTTTGGAAAACCGCCATATGTGTGTGCACATTACCACAATATCTTGACAAAATTTTTGTTTTATGCTATGATATTTAGTCATTTAAAAAATGAAACAAAAGTTAGTATATCAAATTAGTTCTAGCGGGGTTAGGCACGACAAGCATGGGGATTTTT
>CAZLFO010000027.1:0-7205 GCA_964558835.1 uncultured Gammaproteobacteria bacterium | reverse complement strand
AGCTAGTACGATATTTCAGTCGGCCAATAATTTGGACTAATTTAGTATCAAATCCCGTGATGCCTAATTCATAAAGTGCATCTTCCCCTGCTTTTTTAATGTCTAGGGCTAACTCTTGTTTGGCTCGTTCAATAGCGTCTTCAATTTTAGTAGGATGAATGCGTCCATCCTTAATTAAATAATCCAAGGCTCGTTTAGCAATTTGTCGTCTAATGCCGGAAAAGCCAGAAATGGTGATAGCATTAGGGGTATCGTCTACAATAATTTCTACTCCAGTCAGTTGTTCAATGGCTTTTATATTACGGCCTTCACGTCCAATAATTCTGCCCTTCATTTCATCGTTAGGTAAATCTACTACCGTAGTAGTCATTTCCGCAGTAAAGTTAGAAGCTAGACGTTCCATGGCCGTAGCCATTAAATTTTTAGATTTTTCTTCAATTTGCTCGCTAGCCTCATCATTTAATTTATTGAGTCGGGACATCACACTATCTGAAGCCTCTTTCTCCACTCTTTCGAGTAGGAGTTTTTTAGCTTCTTCGGTGTTAAGCCCAGCAATTTTTTCTAATTTTTCTAGTTCTTCCTCTTTCAGTTGGTTAATTTTTTCTTTAGTTGCTTCTACTGCGCTAATTTTATCATAAAGCTCCTGCTGTTTATCTTGCAATTCAAGAATTTTTTGAGAAAAGGCTGTTTCCCGTTTTTCTAAGCGAGCTTGCCAGGCAGTAATTTCCTTGCGACGAGCATCATTTTCTTGTTTAGCATCTTCAATTAGTTTTAGAGCTTTATCTTGCGCCTTAAGAAGAATGTCTTTTTCTTTAGCTTTAGCCTCATCAATGATGTTTTCGGCCTTATGTTCAGCATTGGCTGTTTTTTTAATAGCCAGTTGTTGTTGGAGCCAATAACCTAAAATGAGGCCAATTATAATGGCGACTAATCCAATAATATAATTCATAAGATAAGAATGGCTTTGGTTAGAGCCAGCAAAATAGCCTCAACGGTGTTTAGTTTGATAGAAAATAGAATATTTATAGGTGTAAAAAGAAAAAGATGATCCATTTCAGACTTCAACGACTGTAGCTGACAGAAACCAAAACTTAATTTAATATATAAATAAACTGATTTTAGCCTATCATGTTTGTTTATAAAAAGCAAGAGTTATGCTTTCAGTAATTTTACTCTCGCTTGGGGCTCTAAAGGAGGATAAACGAGATGATGTGGCAATTTGGCTTACAGAATGTTAGAATATCAGCAGTAAATCTTAAATTAATTATATGAAAATTTCTGTTATCATTCCTTGTTATAATGAAGCTGATTCTATTAGTAAAGTTTTAAAAAGGTTACCTAATAATGTTGAAGCAATAGTTATAGATAATAATTCTACAGACGATACGGCCAAAATCGCTAGTCAACTTGGGGCTAAGGTTTATAGGGAAACTACCCAGGGTTACGGTGCTGCTATAAAACATGGACTAAGGAAAGCCCAAGGAGATATTTTAGTAGTTCTTGATGGTGATGGTCAGTATCCAGCTGAAGCCATACCAGATTTGGTGAATACTTTAGAGCAAGAAAAGTTAGATTTTATTTCTGCTGCCCGTTTTCCTCTTCAAGATAAAACAGCCTTGCCTTTTATTAGGCGTTTTGGCAATTGGTGCTTTAATCTGGCCGTAAAAATTATTTGTGGTTTAAAGTTACAAGATTCCCAATCAGGTATGTGGGTTTTTCGGCGTTCTGTTTTAGAGAAAATCAATCCTCAGCACGATGACATGCCTTTTTCGGAAGAAATTAAAATTTTGGCAGCTAAAAATAAGAAAATCGCCTTTGCTGAAAAGCCAATTTCTTATGCTGCTCGCACTGGTAGTTCTAAACTTGTTCCTTGGAAACATGGTTGGATGAATTTAAAATTTTTGTTTCAGTTACGCACCCGGCTAGATAATGGAGGATCAGATTGGCTGACTATTGGAGGGTTAATGATTGTTTTATTAGTGTATATTTTGTTGTCCCTTTATAAAATTAATACCCCCTTCATTCATGTAACCGATGATGTGGCAGGTGCTAATGGCGTAGCAGCCATGAACCTTAACCATTATGGTTGGCTGAATCTGAAGTTTGGTTTCTTTGACCATTGGCAAGCTATTGGGCAACCATACACTCATCATCCGCAGTTTTTTCTTTTGCCGACTGCTGTCTTTTATGCCATTTTTGGAGTGAATGAAGTAACTACTCGTTTAGGATTGCTATCTTGTATGATTGTAGGTCTGGTACTTTTTTATTTTGCTTTGTTAAAGATTTCTCGTCATCATTTTTTTACTTTTTTGACTACTTTAATTTTTGCTTTGTTGCCGGGCATGATTTATTATGGTCGTAGTTTTGAACTGACCGTTTTTACTATCCCGACAGCGTTAATCTCTTTTTCTTTATTAGTTTTTTATGCTCAAGGAAACCCTAAAAGACGTAAGCTTTATCTTATTTTGTTTTGGCTGTCAGTCGTGATTGGCGGTTTATTTGCTTGGTTTTATTATCTTTTTGTCGTTGCTTTGTGGGTGTTTATTTTATTGTTTCGTGCTGGTCGTAAGATTCCAGGTCGAAAGCATCTGTTAATTTTTATTCCGATTGTCTTAGGAGGACTATTCGCCCTTAATCTTCTTCATTTTTATATTTTAAAGGGGCCTAGTTTTTTTGCTGATTTAAGGGGTGCTTATAGTTTCCGTATTGATACTAGTATTCCTTTTTCTGATTGGCTTCGGACAATTGTAGTTAGCCGAGGTGAATTGAATTATACTTGGCTTTTTTTGGTAGTTGCCGGACTAGGTTTTATTTGGTTTTTGGTGGATTATTTCTCACGTCGCCTGCCGGAAAATTTTGGCTGGTTTTTTGTTTGGCTTATAGCGCCGTTAATTGTCGCCTGGCGTTTTTATCAATGGATAACCCATCCTTTTGGGGTTATTGTCTTTGCCCCGGCAGTAGCAATTTTTTCTGCCTATTTACTCTATCGGTTGTATCAACTTATGCGCCCTCTCGGTCTCGTGGCGGCAGGGGTGGTTATTATAGTGGGCGCTTATCTTTCCTGGCAAAATTTGAATTTTTTTTATAACCAATTTCTTATCTTAGGAGAACGGGATATACGACTTTTGAAAGAATTGGCGCCCACCGTCCAGGACGGTCAACTTTGCTTAGGCGATAATCAATCCGGTCTAAGTTATAATGGTATAGTGGAATGGTATTTAAGAAAAAGTTTGGGTGATAATTTACAGACCTGTTCATTGGTGCTTCTTTTTCGAGGTGGTGTTACTCAGGAATTTTTTGATGAACAGGTGGCATCTTCTGCTGCTGGTTTTAATGCTGTTAGAACTTGTGGCGATGTTTGGTGTCTTTTAGAAAAGACTCCCTATAGTATGGCTATTGAATAAGATGGAGGGGATAAATATATTTAGCGGGTAATAATTTTATCAATAAGACCGTAGCTTTTAGCTTCCAGGGGTGTTAGATAGTGATCGCGTTCTGTATCTTTTTCTATAGTTTTTATTTCTTGCCCTGTGTGTTGAGCTAGTAATTTGTTTAGTTTTTCTTTAATTTTTAGGATATGCTCCGAACGAATTTTTATGTCGGTAGCTTGTCCTTCAAAGCCCCCCATAACTTGGTGAATCATTATTTCACTGTTTGGTAAAGCTAGACGTTTACCCGGGGTGCCAGCCGCTAAAAGTACTGCCCCCATAGAGGCGGCTACACCCACGCAAATGGTACTAACATCGGCTTTAATAAATTGCATAGTGTCATAGATAGCCAAACCAGCGGTTACTGAGCCCCCAGGAGTGTTGATGTAAAACTTGATATCTTTATTGCTATTTTCAGCATCTAAGAATAGTAATTGAGCAATAATTAGA
This sequence comes from uncultured Gammaproteobacteria bacterium, assembly GCA_964558835.1. GTDB lineage: Bacteria > Patescibacteriota > Patescibacteriia > Patescibacteriales > Patescibacteriaceae > UBA1359. The sequence continues at coordinate 3,327 of CAZLFO010000027.1, read as the reverse complement.
TTGGCAACATGGTCATCAATTGGCTCTCCTAAGAAAACTATTCTATCTTTCAATAAACGCGAATAGATATCATAGGCTCGTTCTATTTGGCCATCTTTTTCTATAACCGTAGGAATTAATGTCATATTATTTATATATTTCTATCACCATTAAAGGTGAGATTTATATAGCATAAATTAAATAAATAGTAAAGATTATAATTTTTAGTTTTTATCATTATCATTATCTATAATTTTGTGTTTTTTCCATGGAAGTTTTGATAAACTTGTCTTAATTGTTGGTCCGTTATATGGGTATAGACCTGAGTAGTGGTAATAGAAGCATGCCCTAATAGTTGTTGGACGCTACGGATATCTGCTCCATTAATTAAAAGGTCGGTGGCAAAACTATGGCGGAGAGTGTGGGGTGTTATTTTTTTAGTAATACCGGCGGCCAGAGCATATTTTTCTACCAGTCGCTCAATTGATCTTGGTGTTAGGCCAAATTGTGAGCTAGTGGTTTGATTGATTTTGCCATGACTGATAAATAAAAATGGTTCAGTGTCTTGTCGTGTTTCCAGATATGCTTTTAGCGCTGTTTTAGCTTCTTCAGATAAGAAAACCAAGCGAAGTTTATTACCTTTTCCCCTTATTGTGAACTCGGATTTTTTAAGATTAATGTCGTTAATTTTTAGTCTGGCTAGCTCACTTACCCTCAGTCCGGTAGAGAAAAACAATTCTAGAATAGCTCGGTCTCGCAATTGAATTAATTTGTTTGGTTGTTTGATATTGTTTGGTGCTTGTAGTAGGGCGGTTAAATCATAACCTTCTAAAAAATTAACCCGTCGCGGTTCTTGCTTGGCTAGTTCAATTTTATTAGAATCCAGGCTGTTAATATTGTTTTTGCTCAGATATTTCAAGAATTGTCGTAGAGCAATAAGATGATAATTTTGGGTATTTTTCTTTAAATTTTCTTGCTGGCGGTTATTTAATCTATTAAGATATAGACGATAACGGTGGATTAATTCCTGGGTAATTTGTCCTACATTGTGGACCCCTTGGCTAGTAGCGAAATCAACAAACCGTGAGAGATAAAAATGGTAGCTAATAAGGGTATTATTGCTTAATCCCCTATCTACTTCTAAATATTCTAAAAATTTATTTACATCATCTTGGATCATTACTACATTATACGACATCTTGATTTTATTTTTCAATAATGTTATAACAGAAAAGGCTCAAAATGGGCTCTTTATTTTTTACTCCCCAGAATAGAGAATAATTCTTATCTCCGCTAGGGGTATTATAATCATTATGTTAGATAAACAGACAAAACAAGAAATTGTTCACAAATTTAGTCAGCATCAAGGTGATTCTGGTTCAACTCAGGTGCAGATTGCTCTTTTAACTGAAGAGATCAAAGAATTGACAGAACACTTAAAAAAACACCGGCATGATTTTTCATCGCGGCGGGGTTTATTGCGTAAGGTTGGCGAACGTCGTCGTCTTTTGAAGTATCTACAAAAAGAAGATGAGTCAGCCTTTTTAGACCTAGCCAGTCGACTTAATTTGAGGATTGCTAAAAAAATGGCCACCGAAGAGGAAGAGCGTAAACGTTTAGAGGCAGAATTAATGGCTAAGAGTAATTTAAATGTAGCGGAGGAGGATATTGAAGAACCAGACATTGAAACTGCAGAAGAGGATCAATAATGATATGGTTAAACATCCAGAACAGAGAATTGGAGTATTGGTAGATGTAGCTAATCTTTATCATTCAGCCCGTAATCTTTATGGGAAAAAAGTTAATTTTCGTAAAGTTTTAGCCGAGGTGGTCGGTCAACGTAAATTAATCCGGGCGGTTGCTTATGTTATTCGTAGTGATAACAATGACGAAATGGCCTTCTTTGAAGCTTTAAGTCAGCAAGGATTTGAGGTAGTGATGAAAGATTTACAGGTTTTTGCTGGGGGAGTTAAAAAGGGGGACTGGGATGTGGGTATTAGTATAGATGCTATTAAACTATCTCACAAACTAGATGTTATTGTACTAGCGAGTGGTGATGGTGATTATGTTCCTTTAGTTAATTATATCCAAAGTACTACTGGCTGTTTAGTAGAAGTTGCTGGTTTTCGTCAGACTACCTCTACTAAATTATTAGAGATTGCTGATGATTTTATTAATTTAAGCCACCACCAGTTTTTAATTAATCATTAATATTTAATTATATCGTTTTGGCCGACAGACAGAGAGCGCTATGGCTTATCATAGTTCTTTAGTTTGTCGGGCAACGCGATCCAAATTTATGGAATCACAAGAAATTGTAGTTAGCGGCGATTGGCATGGTCGGCAGCTAACTATTAAAACTGGCCGTTTAGCCAAACAGGCTGATGCGGCCGTGACCGTGCAATATGGTGATACGGTAGTTCTCGCTACTGTGGTAGAAGCTCAAGAAGCGCGAGAAGATTGTGATTTTTTCCCATTGATGGTTGATTTTGAAGAGCGATTATATGCTGCCGGCATTATTAAAGGTTCTCGGTGGGTTAAACGGGAGGGTCGTCCTACTGATGAAGCGGTTCTTAGTGGGCGAATGATTGATCGGGCTATTAGACCATTATTTGATGAATCTTCACGACGTGATGTCCAAGTGATTTTGACAGTTTTATCGGTAGATCAGACTAATGATTATGATATTGTAGCTTTAATTGCTGCTTCAGCAGCTTTAAGGATTTCGGGGGTTAATTGGCGTGGACCCATTGGCGGAGTCAGGGTTGGTCGGATTAATGGAGAATTTGTCTATAATCCTACCTATAAAGAACGAGAACAGAGTGACCTTGATTTAATTGTTGCTGGTACTAAGGAGCGAGTGATTATGATTGAAGCTGGAGCGCAAGAAGTGCCAGAAGAGGAAATGATCAAGGCTATTTTAGCTGGCGAGCAAGCCCTAAAAAGCTCTATTGACTTAATAGAAGATCTTTACCATCAGGTTGGTCCAAAAGAGAAAAAACAGTATCAGCATATTCGTCTTTTAGGCGAGGAATTAAAAGCCCAAGAAAATTATGAAAAAACGCAAAAAATAGCCAAAGAGTGGCTAGCAAAAAATGCGGAAGCTATTTTATTTGATAAAATTTATTATACTAAGGGCCAACGTAAATTAGCGGTGGATGCTATTAAGGATAAGCTAGATGAATATTTATTTAATCAGAACATAGAAAAAAATTTACGGCAATCCATTATTAATGAGATTGTTGATTCTTACGTTGAAGCGTTAGTCAGCAAAAATATTTTAGAGGCTGATCGGCGAGTAGATGGTCGGGCGTTAGATGAAATTCGTCCTATGTCGGCTGATGTTAG
>CAZLFO010000026.1:0-7528 GCA_964558835.1 uncultured Gammaproteobacteria bacterium | reverse complement strand
CAAAAGGATAATGAGCCTGAGCATAAGGCATAGAACCACTATCAAACCAGGTATCTAAAACATCTGGCACTCGATGAACTAACTTACCACAATTAGGACATTTAATAGTAATTTTGTCAACAATATGTTTATGTAAATCAGTTACTTCTATTCCGCTGAGCTCAGCTAATTCTTGAACCGAACCAATAATCTGCTGCCAACCGCAAGAACATTGCCAAATAGGAATAACTGAAGCCCAATAACGTTGCCGACTAATGGACCAATCTTTAGCTCCTTCTAGCCACTGGCCAAAACGTCCTTCTTTAATATAACTAGGCGACCAATTAATTTGCTTAGCCTCCTCTAACATTAGAGGCTTAATTTTAGTAACATTAACAAACCAGGAAGAAGTGGCATAATTAATTAAAGGAGTATCACAGCGCCAACAATGTGGATAACTATGCTCATATTCTGCTTGAGAGAACAACAGGCCACTTTTATGGAGGTAGTCTACTATTTTGACATCAGTAGCCCGATAATCCTCGGCCGGCTTAACATTAAAACCAGCCCAACCTAGAACCTCCTCTTTAATGGTGCCGTCCATTTTTACGTGCTGAACAAAGGGCAAGTTATATTGTTTAGCTAATTGCCAATCATCTTCTCCAAAACCAGGGGCAATATGAACTATTCCCGTACCATCCTCCGTATTAATAAAATCAGCCGGATAAACTTGCCAACCCTTATCTTTATTAACTAAATCAGCTTGGGAATAATAAAAATCAAAAGGCGGTATATATTTTAATCCTATTAGGTCACGTCCCTGGAATTTATGACTTTTAATCTGCCCTTGCTGGGCTAACCATAATAACTGATAAAGTTCATGATTGTGAGTAGCGCAATCTACAGAAAAAATATAGTTCCCAGCTGCTAAAGCTAAATCAACACTAAATTGCTTAAAATCAAAATTAGCCGGAATCTCTACCATAAGATAATTCATGTCTGCGCCCACTGCCAAAGCAACATTAGCAATTAAAGTCCAAGGAGTAGTAGTCCAAGCTAAAAGATAAGTTGGCTCAGTGATAGTTACCTTGCCAATTTTTTCGCCCGGCAACAATGGAAATTTAACAGTACAAGATAAATCTTTAATATCTTTATAGCCTTCTGCTACTTCCGATTGTGACAAAGTAGTTTCACAGCGCGGACAAATATAGATTGACCGATATCCTTGATAAATTAACCCCCTGTTCCATAATTCCTTAAATACCCACCAGACCGACTCCATAAAAGACAAATCCATTGTCAAATAAGCATTATCCATATCCACAAAACGTCCTAATCGATAAATGGTGGCGCGCCACTCATCTACATAACTTAAAACCTTAGACCGACATAATTCATTAAATTTATCTATCCCTAAAGCTTCAATATCTTTTTTGTGCCGATAACCCAATTCTTTCTCCACAATATTTTCAATAGGCAGACCATGACAATCCCACCCCCAACGACGTTCTACACGATAACCCTTCATGGTCCAAAAACGGGGCACGACATCCTTTATGATACTGGCCACAATATGACCATAATGCGGCGTGCCAGTCGCAAAGGGCGGCCCATCATAAAAACGATAGTCGCCACAAGGCGCTGGTTTATCTATGGTTTGTTGAAAAATTTTAGCTCTATCCCAAAAAGCTAAAACTTCCAATTCACTTGACACAAAAAAGAAGGACGACTGGTCCATAATAATGTTACCGGTTATTATTTAAGGTGTTAATAACATTGTAAAAGAAAAAGCAGGCTCTGTCAAAAAGAATCTAACCTAAAATATAGTTTATTGCTACTCTCCTATTATTTTTATATAATATAATCATAATATTTATCCATCATGCAATTTCAACTCCAATCTACATTTCAGCCAACTGGCGACCAACCACAAGCTATTAAAAAATTAACCCAAGGAATACTCCAAGGCCTTAAAGCACAAACCCTTCTAGGAGTTACTGGCAGTGGTAAAACTTTTACTATCGCCAAAGTTATTGAGGCAACACAAAAACCAACATTAGTTATTTCTCCCAATAAAACCCTGGCGGCTCAGTTATATAAAGAATTCAAAGCCTTTTTTCCTCATAATGCTGTCCACTATTTTGTCTCGTATTATGACTATTATCAGCCCGAAGCCTATTTACCGCCCACTGATACCTATATTGAAAAAGAGGCTACTATTAATGAAGATATTGATCGCTTACGACACGCTACCACTCAGGCTTTATTAACCCGTCGTGACGTTATTATTGTGGCCAGTGTTTCCTGCATCTATGGTCTGGGAGAAAAAACTGATTATGAAGCCTCAAGCCAGATATTTACCCTGGGGCAAACCATAAATCGCCAGGAAATAATTAAAAAACTAGTGGCCATGCAATATGAGCGTCAAGACGCCGCCTGCCATCGTGGCCAATTTCGAGTAGCCGGTGATGTTATTGATATCTATCTAGCCAGTGGTGAGGCTATTGTTCGCCTAGACCTCTATGATGACCTTATTAATAGCATCTATTTGTGGCCCCTTAACCCTGAAGATAGCAAGCCACGACCCATAAGTTTGAGTAGTCTCCAACTAACTAGGGCCCAAAAATTAACAGAAATTCATATTTTACCAGCTAAACACTTTATGACCCCCCAAGATCGTCTAGAGGCAGCTTTAACCGCCATTCGTCATGAGCTCCAGGACAGAATACAAGAACTCAAAAATCAAGGAAAACTATTAGAAGCTGAACGACTAGAGCGCCGCACTAATTATGACCTGGAAATGCTTGAACAAGTTGGCTATTGCAATGGCATTGAAAATTATTCCCGGCATCTAGCTGGTCGTCCTGCCGGCTCGCCACCCGCTACTCTCCTAGATTTTTTCCCAGACAATTTTTTAACAGTGATTGATGAATCACATATTACCATTCCGCAAATTACTGGCATGTTTGCCGGCGACCAAGCTCGTAAAGAAGTACTAGTAGAATTTGGCTTCCGCCTACCTAGCGCCAAAGATAATCGTCCCCTAAATTTTAGTGAATTTAATCAAAAGATAAAACAAGTTATTTATACTAGTGCCACTCCCGGCCCCTATGAACTGAAAAACTCCCAGCAAATTGTTGAACAAATTATCCGTCCAACTGGGGTGCTAGACCCAGCCATTGAAGTTCGACCAACCCATGGGCAAATAACTGACCTCATTAAGGAATGTCAAATACGAGCTCAAAAAAAAGAAAAAATACTCATTACCACTCTTACTAAAAAAATGGCCGAAGAGCTAGCCGACTATCTTAAAGAAGCCGGTCTAAAAACTAATTATCTTCATAGTGATGTCGGCACGCTAGATAGAATTGAAATACTACAAGGCCTACGTCATAATAAATATGATGTTTTAGTCGGTGTTAACCTCCTCAGAGAAGGTCTAGATTTACCAGAAGTTTCTTTAATTATTATTTTAGATGCTGATATAACCGGTTTTCTGAGAAACGAAACCTCGCTTATTCAAACTATCGGTCGAGCGGCTCGGCATACCAATGGCCAAGTTATTATGTATGCTGACACCATTACACCAGCCATGAATTACGCTATCAAAGAAACAGAAAGACGACGAATTATCCAAGCTAACTATAATAAAAAACACGGCCTCCAACCTCAAGCCATTAAAAACGCCGAATGGTCTAATTTTGACTAAATTACTGAGCCAAATAACAAATACGCCGCAGACCTCCTTCTTCTACTAGACTATAAATAGTAGGGTTATTTTTATCTTGACTGCCAGGATTAATTATCAGAAGACTACTAGTGGGAGAAAACTGCCAACCGCCGACCGACTGTAAATCATCATCAGGACCAAAAGCAATAACTTGCCCATTTTTAGCATTAATAATGGCGGCTAATTCACAATTTTCTCCGCAAGACCAAGTAGCTAAATGAAAATGGCCAGCTAAATTAATGCCTGCACGATATGACTGTTCAATTACTTTTTTATCAGCAAAATTAACACTCTTGTCTTGCCAATTAATCGGGGCAGGAGAGATATTATCTATTTCTGTCGGCCAGCTATCTAAAGATAAAGGCTCAGGGCAAGTGATTCGGGCGATATCTTCTTTGGTAATAGAAGGGCTATCTGGGGCTACTTCAGGGGTAATAAAATTAGTAACCGGCGGAGTAGCTGTCTCTAAAGACGATATTGTCCTATCTGCTTCTTGAGCTTTATAACTCTGGCTTACCTTAATAGCCGCCAAAATATTGGCCACTATAAAAGTGATAATAATAATCCACAATAATTTTTTATTCATAGTTTATATAAACTATTTTAATAATTCACTAAATTAACTGATGATCTTTAATTTTCTCTTCAATAAAAGCAATAAACTCATCTTGACGCATAGTTAATAATTCATTAGACCCTCGCCGACGAATAGTTAAAATACCTGAATTTGCTTCTTTCTCGCCAATTACTAAAATGTAAGGTATTTTATCGTGCAGAGCTTTACGAATTTTATTACTTACCGTCTCTTCGCTTTGATCTACCTCAACCCGAATATTATGATTCATTAATAGCTCAGCCAAATTATTACCATAATCATTATACTTATCACTTACAGTTACAATTTTAGTCTGCACCGGTGCTAACCAAACAGGAAAAGCGCCAGCATAATTCTCAATCAGCAAAGCAATAAATCTTTCAAAAGAACCAAATAAAGCCCGATGCAAAACATACGGACGTTCTGGTTGTCCCTCGCTGTTAATATAGGTTAAATTAAAACGTTCCGGTAAATTAAAGTCAAACTGCAAAGTTGAGCATTGCCATTCACGTCCCAGGACGTCCTTCAATTTAAAATCTAGCTTGGGGCCATAAAAAGCCGCTTCTCCTATTTCCTCCTTAAAATTTAATTTCTTTTCCTGGGCCACTTTCTTTAAAATACGTTCACTAAACTCCCAGCCCTCGTCTGAACCAGCATATTTAACGCTATCTTGAGGATCACGTAAAGATAAATAAACATTAATAGAATTAGTGTCAAAACCGAAAGATGAAAACATAAACAGAATAAAGTCAATAACTTGCTTTAACTCTGTTTCTACCTGATCTACCCGGCAGATAATATGAGCGTCATCTTGGGTAAAACCGCGAACCCGCACTAAACCAGAAAGTTCTCCGCTTTTCTCATAACGATATACCGTGCCACACTCGGCATAACGTAAGGGTAATTCGCGGTATGATCTTAATTTTTCCCGATAAATCTCTAAATGAAAGGGGCAGTTCATAGGCTTAAGCAGATATTCCTCAGAGACTTTAACCTTAACCCCCTGCTGCTTATCTTGTAGTGTCTGGCCAACTTCTAGCGGCGGATACATACTAGCACTATAAAAACCCCAATGTCCTGAGGTTTCCCACAAATTTTTACTACCAATATGAGGACTACGCACTAACATATAACCATGACGTAAATGCTGAATTGCCCAAAAATCTTCAATAATTTTCCATAAAATTGCTCCTTTAGGATGCCACAGGGGTAAGCCTAGTCCCACTTCATCATCCAGGTGAAATAAATCAAGTTCCCGGCCTAATTTGCGGTGATCTCGCGCACTAGCCTCACTTAAAACTTGTAAATAATGATCTAGCTCGGCCTGATTTTCAAAAGCCAAAACATAAATCCGAGTCAGCATAGGATTATGTTCGTCTCCCCGCCAATAAGCTCCAGCTAGGTGGTGGACCATAAAACCAAGGCCTCGCAAATCAGCAGTAGAACCCACATGAGGTCCACGGCATAAATCAGTAAATTGACCTAAAGTATAATAACTAACTTCAGTTAAACCCTGCTTCTTTAAATCTTCAATAAGTTCAGCTTTATATACCTGCCCCCTCTTTTTTTCTTGAGCCAAAGCATTGTCAATATTGTCTGTCTTTGACTTAAAACTTAAATCAGAAGCAATAATATCTAACATTTTATGGTGAATAGTTTTTAAGGCCTCTTCGGTTAATTTAGTCGAACCAAAATCAAAATCATAATAACAGCCATTATCAATGGCTGGTCCAATGGCTAATCGTACTTGAGGATAAAGCTCAGTTACCGCGGCAGCTAAAACATGAGCTAACGAATGGCGTTTAATCTCTAAGGGATAACTAGACATAAAGCTATTTATTATTTTCTAATATCTTTTATGACTTAAAAAACTCGTTCCAACAATAAACTCCTGTTGTTTATTGCTAGAACGAGTTTTTAACTCGCGGTTCCATCTAGCTTCCCATCTATGGGCTCTTAATTAAACGACTTAGGGTTTTACCGGATACACCCCGCGCTTGGTAGACGCGGCAATCATCGCTTCATTATTATAATGTTTTTAATCTAGTTGGTCAAGGCCATGTATAATGCCACCCTATTTTAGACTCCATGGGCATTTTAAGTAATTGATTAACTGGTTGGTTTTGTAGCAATTTCTGCTCTTGCCACTGCACCATAAATTGTACAGGAGAAAGTTTGTTTTGGAAAGCATAATGAACCCTTTCTATATTGTAAAAAATCAGGTAATCAACGAGTCTTCGGTTAAACTCATCAGGATTAGCCAAAAGGTAACAAAAGTAATCAGTGAACTCTTCCTGGATAGTCCGGTTGAATCTTTCTAAGTGAGTATTCATTTTAGGACATTTAGGATAGGTGTGGTAATGAGTCAAATGAAACTCTTTCAATCTTTCAGTAAAGTGCTTCTGGAATTCTGAACCGTTGTCAGTTAAAACCCAGAGGAAATTACAGGAATAAGGGAATACTTTAAGGCACAGTTCAAAGAATTCCTCAGCTGCTTTTGAAGCATGAGACTTGGTCGCCCAGGCAAAACTGAAACGAGTATAAATGTCCTCAAAGGTAATGACGTATCTACGACAGCCGTCAACTATTTTCTCTATTGTATCTAAAGCCACTAAATGGCCGGGATACTCTGGTTTTAGGTCTTGGGGCTTCCTTAAGACCTTTAATCTCTTAAGCGGCTTAATCTTGCCAAAATGGGATATTTTCTTAGGGAACACTCTCATCTTTTCAGGATCATCAGCGATAATTCTGGCAATAGTTCTTGGCTGAGGACACTTAAGTCCCTGCTCCTGACAGAAGGACGATAGCAAGGGATAAATCTTTTCCGGTCCTAGGTTGGGATGTTCTTCTATACTTCTAATATTTTTGATCTTCTGTCTTATCTTAAGCGACCAGATTCTTTTACGCCTTGTTAGAGGAACTCGTTTTTTGTCGTTTAGGGCTTCCAGCTTACCACCTCCTTCTCTGAGTTTCTTTTTCCAGACAAAGAGAGTTGGCCTTTTTACGGGAAAAGCATCTATAGTAGCCTCAAGGCCGTGCTTTTCCCAGAACATTAATACTTTGGCCTTGTATTTGGCTTTTTCTGTGAGCATATACGAATATTCTAAAGCATATTCGTAAAGATTAACAAAGCCCTTAAGGCCGGTATATTTACAATGAATATGATTAAAAAACTCCATAGGCTTATGGCCTGATAGAGTCTAATATGTATCTGGCATTATGCA
>CAZLFO010000025.1:0-7659 GCA_964558835.1 uncultured Gammaproteobacteria bacterium | reverse complement strand
GGGTAGCCACTGGGAATTGAACCCAGACTAGCGGAGCCACAATCCGCTGTTCTACCATTAAACTATGGCCACCATTATATTTTATAATTTATAAATTCTTAAACGTTGAGTTGGTTGTACCTGAATCTCTTTTAGCGGTTCATAGCCCGGCAATTCAAATTGGTTACTAATTAAAATTGCCCCTGGTTTAGCCTCTTTCTTCAATTTTAAGGATAAACGAACCATCGTTGGTCCATTCAAATAGCAGTAAAAACAATCCACGTCTTTTAGTGACATGCTCAAAAAATTCTTTTTAACTATCTTAATTTTACTACCAACAAGTAATAATTGTAATTTAGCCAATAAATAAACTGAAGAAATCACTTCAACTCCTACTAATTTATATTTCTTTTGGTTTTTAGTGGCTTTCTCCAGGCGGCGCAAAAATCCAGCATGGCCACAACCCAATTCATAGATCTTAGCATTGGCTGGCAAATCCAAAGATATCAATTGACGCACTGCCTCATCTAAAATCTTATTTTTACTACTAACCAAGGGAGCATAGCCTCTAAAAATAAGGTTAAAAAATTCTTCCACCAAAAAAATTACAGCAATTAAAGTTAGTAATAAAGCTAGACACCATAACCAAATCATAATTTTAAAAATAACAAATAAAATGTACGCCCAGAGGGAATCGAACCCCCATAACCAGCTTAGAAGGCTGGTGTTCTATCCATTGAACTATGAGCGCCGACTAAGGCCAATTTAGCAGGGAGATATTATTTTGTCAATTAAATAAAATCAATCAGTAACCATAATCTGTCTAATATCCTCAGTATAACCGCCGTATTTCTTAGTAGCTTTAATATCTAAATAATTTATACCTTTATGCAAATATATAGTCTGACGAAAATCACCGGATTGATTACTTATAATTGTCTCTCCATTAATATTAAGCTGGGCTCCAGGCTCAGTCTGTCCCACCAGCAGTATCTGTCTTTCACTGGTAGCGATATTATTAGGGGGGCTTATTATATTTAATTGCGGTGGAGCAAAAATCTTTTTTAAAGAAAAAATGATATAAGTAATAACAGCCAAAATAACTATTGCAAGTAAAATGTCACGAATAAGTCGAGGAAATGACCATAGATCCTTCTTGCGAATCAAATTCTGTCCAAAAAGACCATCCATACCATCACTAATTCCTATAATTACTGCTCCATAACATTTTTTAGTTTAGTCCTAGTCCAACTTTGAGCTCCAACGGTGGTTAAAACAAAATTAATAATCATATAACTACAAAAAATTACTGCCAATCCTATCAAAGCATTAATGAGTGTTTGCTGTCCTTTCTTAAAATTTTCACTATTACCAGCGGCAATGATCATTTGAATCCCGCCTATAACAAACATAATTAAAGCCGCGGCCCCGGCAAAACCTAAAATAACTCGGCCAATAAAAATAGCCATTTTCTCAAAATCTTCAAGAGCATAAGTTCCATATTCATAATTCTCGTCATTGGGCACTAATTGTTTCGTATCAGCCAAAGACAATGAAGGCCAAGCCAACACTGTAATTGATAATATTAACGCTATAAATTTCGTAAATTTCATAAACCTCTATTATTAATTATGGTGATAATGTTTGTTTTAACTTACTAGCTCCTAGGCTAGCAATGGCTTCTATTTGGTCAGGATTATCCACAACACTATCAATCATTTCAGCCATAACATCTTGAGCTACTTGAGGATTATAGCCTTTATACCAGCTACGGGCTGTCAATAACTGACTAGCAAAAACATCCAGATATTCTTCAGATAATTGCTGCTCGATTAAGCTTCGTAAAGCTGTCGGCCGTTTTGTTTTTTCTAAATAACTAGTAACATTTTCAGCCTTAGTAATAAATTGAATAAAATCCCAAGCCTCATTAACATGTTGACTTTTTTTAGAAACTGTTTCTACCCAATAATTGGCAATGTTAACTGGCTGACCAGCCCCAGCAATTTGAGGTAACGGACTAACTCCAATATTTAAATCTTTTAAATATTGAGTAGCATCATTTCCATCAAAATCAGCACGGCGACCAGCAACAATAAGCGGTAGATGATAACTATAGCCAAACATAATAGCGGCTTGCCCCCTAATAAACATATCTAAAGAATTGTCAAAAGCTTTATCCCAACAATATACTTCTTTATTAATGTTGGCAAAATCACTATAAAAACGTAAAGCTTCTAAACCAGGATAACGGTCGCCAACTTGTTTATTAAAAACTACCTGGCCATTTTCAATAACTGGTACTTGGCTTTGTAACATTAAAGCGGCTAGAATATCGGCTGACCTCTCAACATTAGCTCCTCCACCAATAGCTGCTCCAGCCTGAATAATTTTACCCTGGATATCTCTTTCCGTTAATTTTTTGACTGTTTCTTGAAAAGTTTTATCCCAATAGGCGGGGGGGTTAATAATTCCCTTATTATTAAACAAGTCCCGACGATAGAACATGGCTAGGGTATCTACAGACAAAGGTAATCCATAAATTTGATTATTTATTACTACATCATTAGCTACCACATCAACAAATTTAGCTCGTAAATCTTTAAGAGAAAGACTGGGGGCGTTTCTTATTTCATAAACTATCTCCTTTTTAATACTACCCTTCTCAATGGGATAAACCATGCTGATAGTTGCCGGCATCGGCGCAATTTTATTTTGATATTTCGGCAGCCAGCTACTTTCAATAGAAAAAATGTCTGGACCACGATCTTCAGCTAAGGCATTAATAATTTCATCTTCATATTCTTCGTAACGCAATTTACGGTAATTAATGGTTATATTAGGATGTAGCGCCTTATATTTATTTAAAAGTTCTTGAAAATCATCTGGCTCGTCCCAGGCCCGCCAATAATTTAAAGTAATTGGCTGCATTGCCTCTTTAACTTCACGTGATTGAAGACGGCAACCAAAACCACTAGTAATTAAAAAAATGGCTAAGAGAAATAATAAACTAACTTTCTTCCACATAAATGAAATTAAGTGAATCAATCACCCTTAAACTACACTAGTAATTATACCGCAAAAAAAAGAAATCAGCCAATAGGCCGATTCCTTTTTAAATAATATAAAAACTGAAAATTATTGACAATTGGCTTCAGAACTAGCTGCGCCACTACCAGTATCGGCTGTAAAACCAGCGGCTGGGGCATTGCTAGATAGTTCAGCTGAACATTCCTCCGGCGCATTATTAAAGGCTGAGCAAATAGTTTTAAGCAAACTAGCACTATCTCGATTACTGCTTACTTCCTGCCCATTAATAATTAAGGTTGGCGACCCCTGAACACTATATTTTTCATTATCTGCTTTATCTATATTAAATGGCGGAAACTGACTATTCCAAGAACTTTGGTCATTAAAGCTAGCCATGATATTGTATTGTTCATCTGCAGTACTAGTGCAAGTATTTAACGCCGACTCATCAATCTTCGCCTCTTTATAGCAACTTGCGGCATCGCCACTCTTAATAAAACAATTTAAATAGCTAATAAATTTGTTCGGCTGTTCTTTTTGAATACAGTACTGAGCTAAATTTTCTTCAATCTCAGGCTTATCATGCATAGCATAATCGCAAAATCTAAGCTTAAAATCAATCTTGTCTCCTAATTTTTCAACCACAGGTAAAATACCTCGCTCCATTTGTAAACCATAGGGGCAATAACTCATAACAAAAAGATCCACGGTTGGCTTATCGCTTTTCTGCTCAACAGTAGCCACACTACCATTATCGCTATCACTACTAGTGGCGGCTGCCAATTGTTCATTAATAACATCAATATCTAAAGCTTGAGGAAAAAATAGTTTACCATCAAGACTCAAATAGGATTCAATTGGTTCTCCACTACCTGTGTCAACCTGCATTTTATAAAATCCATTCACTTGCTCAATTTCCTTAACTATAACCTGACTGCCAGGACTCATTAAGGCAGTATTAATAAAATTTTCTGCTCTTGCTTTGGCCTCATCTGGCTTCAAAGTTTTAGACCGAGCCGAACAGCCGGTTAGCATTAAAGCCATCGCCAAGCTCACCAATAATAATTTCTTCATAAAAAATAATTTAAAAAATTAATAATATAATACTATAATAAATAAAAAAATTAAAGCCATGTTATACCGACTACCTGGTCATTGTTTTCTTTAAAACGCATTAAATGTACTCCCTGAGTAGCGCGGCCCGATACCTTGACAGAAGAAAATGGAATACGGATAACCTGTCCATTTATAGACATCACTATTAAGTCTTTATCAGCCATGGTTTTCTTATTGACTATAAAAGAATTAACTATTTCTCCCGTCTTCTTGGTTAATTTAGCAGTCTTAATGCCAAAACCCCCGCGGTTTTGAATTTTATATTGAGATAAATTAGTCCTCTTGCCATAACCATAAGCTGTGACTGATAATACCTGATAGTCTTTAATTTTTTCTGGATCAGTTTTAATAACGCCCATACCCACCACACGGTCATCCTTTTTTAATCGCATTCCAATAACTCCACTTGCTGCGCGCCCCATATCACGAACATCTGTTTCCTTAAAACGCACCGCCTGACCAGCGGCAGTTATCATCTGAATCTGATCATTCCCGGTGGTAGGCTTCACCCATATTAATTGATCATCTGGTTTTAACTTAATAGCTAGTAAACCAGTACGTCGCACATTAGCAAAAGCATTAATGCTAACCCTTTTTATTAAACCTTTACGGGTGGCAAAAAATAAAAATTCTTTATCGCCCATTTTGTCTAGCGGTAAAATAGCCGTAACCTGTTCATCATTAGCTAGCTGTAAAAAATTAACAATAGCTTGACCCTTAGAGGTTCGTGAAGCTAGCGGCAGTTCATAGGCTTTAAGTTCAAACACCCGCCCTCGGCTAGTAAAAAACAACAAGTCTCCGTGAGTCATGGTCGTAAACAAAAATTGTACAGTGTCTGCTTCTTTGGTGGTTAATCCTAATACACCCTTACCGCCTCGACCTTGAACTTTAAAAGTATTACCTGGCAATCGTTTAATATAGCCATCTCGAGTCATAATAACCATGACTTCCTCATTAGGAATCAAATCCTCTGCCTTAAAATTGGTTATACTTTGATTTACTATGGTTGTCCGACGGTCATCACCATATTTTTCAGCTATATCTTGGCATTCTTGCTTTATAATATTAAACACTAAAGTATCCGAAGCAAGAATTTGTTCCAGTTCAGTAATAATCTTAAGTTTTTCTTTTAATTCGGTCTCTACTTTTAACCGCTCCAAATTAGCTAAGGTTTGAAGTTTCATTTCCAAAATAGCAATAGCTTGCCTTTCAGAAAGTTTAAATTGCTTCATTAAGTTCACTCTGGCCTGGTCTTTATCTTTAGAGGCCTTAATTGTAGCAATAACCTCGTCAATTCGTGCTAAAGCCATTATAAGGCCTTCTAAAATATGGGCTCTCTCCTTGGCTTTATTTAAATCATAAATGGTCCGACGCCGAATAATTTCTTGACGGTGTTTAATAAATTCTTCTAGAATGGTCTTCAAATTTAAAATACGTGGCTGAAGACCATCGACTAAAGCCAACATATTAACATTAAAAGTTTCCTGAAGAGATGTATGCTTATATAAAACATTAAGAATCTTTTTAGGATAACTATCGCGCCTTAAATCAAGAACTATCCGGATACCATCTTTATCTGACTCATCTCGTAAATCCTTAACTCCTTCAATTTTTTTATCTTTGACTAGGTCGGCAATTTTTTCCACTAAAATAGCTTTATTAACTTGATAAGGAATTTCGCTAATAATTATCTGTGAATTACCAGCACTGTTGTCAACAATTTCAGCCCGCCCACGCATTACAATACCACCATGGCCAGTAGTATAAGCTCGTAAAATATCTTCTTGATTATATATAAGGCCACCAGTAGGAAAATCTGGCCCCTTTATACATTCCATTAGCTCTTCAATAGTAGCCTCGGGGTGATCAATCAGCTTTAAGATGGCGGCCACCACCTCCCGTAAATTGTGGGGCGGAATATTGGTAGCCATGCCCACGGCTATGCCCATACACCCGCTAAGTAATAAATTAGGAATCTTGGCTGGTAATATCTGAGGTTCTGTGAGCGAACCATCAAAATTAGGGATCATGCCGACCGTGTCTTTATCTAAATCAATCAACATCTCCTCAGCTATAGCCGATAATTTAGCTTCAGTATAACGCATCGCCGCTGGTCGATCACCATCCACGGAACCAAAATTACCCTGTCCCTTCACTAGAGGATAGCGCATAGAAAAATCTTGGGCCAGACGTGTCATGGCATCATAAACCGCACTATCGCCATGAGGATGATATTTACCTAACACTTCGCCGACTACAGTAGCTGATTTACGAAATTTACTGCTCGAACGTAACCCCAGCGACCACATAGCATATAAAATACGACGATGTACTGGTTTTAAACCATCACGAACATCAGGCAAGGCCCGTGAAACGATTACGCTCATAGCATAATCAAGATAGGACTGACGCATTTCATCAACTATGGGCTGCACCAAGACAGAACCAGAGGGTGTAATTGGGTGTACGTCTTTTTTTAATTTTTTTTCATCATTTAATTTATCAGTAGAGCTATCGGCCACAACTGATGATTTTTTAACAACCATAATATTTTATTATTTATCAGGTAATTGCTCTAATTTCTGACGCAATTCATCTATCTTAATTTTGTTTTGCTCCTCTAATAACTTCTCCTCTGGGGTTAAATCGGGAGTGGAAGTGTCAATTTTTTTAAGAGCCTGAGCGTCACTTTTAACTTCTTCTAATCCACTACTTAAATCAGACTGAATTTGCGAAATATTTAGCAAGGGGAAATTATTAGGCTCAGGATTGCTCATTACTATAGAAGAACGTAAATCGTAAAACCAAAAAATAAGCAAAACTAGCATAATTACAGATATCCCTAACCATAAAACTAAACGTCGTGTCTCGGGTTTCCACTGACGGGGATTAAACTCAATATTTTTTGGACTATTTATTTTTTTCATTGCCTTATTTAAAGTGATGGCGTCAGAATCATTAACTGAAGATTCTCACTATCTAAATCACAACGACTAATTTTTAATCTGGATTCACTGCTTATAGGTGACAAACCAATAGCTTTAATAAAGTTTTCTAAACTATCTAGTTCAAATTTTAAACCTGGTAATTGATAATGCATAGGAATAACCATTTTGGGCTCAACTTGATTAATAACTTCTACCGCTTGCTTACCATCAATAGTATAGTGGCCCCCAACAGGAATCATTAAAATGTCAGTACCAGATATTCTCTCCAACTGGCTTGGTTCTAATAAATGCCCAAGATCACCCAGATGAGTTACTGTTAAATCACTAAATTCTAATCTAAAAATCAAATTACTACCCCGCTCTTTGCCTTTCTGGGTATCATGATAACTATCAATAGCATCAATACATATACCACCAATTTCATATTCTCCGGCCGTATCTATTATATGCGACCAACCATGAATACCCTGACTAAAATTATGGTCACGATGATCATGAGTAATTGCTACAATATCAGCCGATAAATTAGTTGGTAATTTTAAACCAATATAACTAGGATCAAAAGGATCAATAACTAAAATCATTTCCC
>CAZLFO010000024.1:0-7919 GCA_964558835.1 uncultured Gammaproteobacteria bacterium | reverse complement strand
TCACGCCAGCGCTTTGCCATATAAAAACTATTATTTATAAGGATAAAACAATGAAGGTATTATACCATATTAAATAATCATTGACTAATATTAAGCAGTCTAAAATATTTTCAGCTAATAGCGCCGCTTAAATACTAAATAAGCTTAAAAAATCAACCGTTAAGCCAGCGGGTTTAATAGCATTGGAACTAGAAATTTTAGCTCAAATAACAAAAATAGACTATAAAAAGTCTATTTTTAATGCTCGGGGACAAGGATTCGAACCTCGATTAACAGGGCCAGAACCTGTCGTCCTGCCATTAGACGATCCCCGAAAAGTGATTTTATTAAATCATATTTAAATATCTTTGACAAGGGCTATACGCTATCTGCTGGGATCTGATAGATAGAGAATCAAGGGACCCCCCAATTACTACCATTGGAACAAATTCTCAACACCCAAATCAATGTTACCTACATACTTAAAAGCCACCTAAACGGTGGCCTTTAAGTATGTAAAACAATTAAATAATGCTTGGACTTTTATTTATTAACAACTTTCCTAGTAACTGGACCAAAGTAACCGACAGCTGGAGTAATGTTATTAGCTTTCTGAAACTTAATTAAGGCATCCCTAGTGGCGCGACCAAACATCTTGGTCTCTTGTCCGGGCGAACCTGCACCGGTCTTACTAACGATATAACCATTGTTGTTTAAATATTTCTGTAATTCTTGAACATCATCACCAGTTGATCCAATTTTTAGATCACGAGTAAAATTATACTTTCTATCCCCCAAAACAGCCTTACTGGGAACCTTGGCATAACCAGCTATGACACTATCCTCAACTTGTAATATTTCCTGACCAGAATATTGAGCTAACTCCTGAAGATTCAAAATCCGTTGTAATTTACCATCAACAACTACAAAAATATGTTTATCTGAGCCCCTTAATAATGTCCCATTGGCATAAGCTGTCTGACCTAACACCTGTTGTGTCACTGGCTGTTCAGCAAATACCGCAAAATTAGTTAAATGATTAACCGAGAAACTAACCGAACCATCAGCTTGGTTAAAGATTGCACCAGGAACTAAAATCCAAGATAATAATGCCTCATCATAATAATACACACCCAAACCGGCAGTATTATCTGGTAGAGTTAATCCAGAAAAAGTAATATTTAAATTATTGGCAAAATTTCTAACATAATTACCATTACTATCGGTCGCCGTTATTGCAAAGTGACTACCGCCTACGGCATTATCTTCTGGGCCATCAGCAATTTTGAAAGTTACATTACCAGTAAATGAATTTGGAACAACTGTCAATTTGGCCGATAAGCCATTAGCAAAACTTTGAGTAAGAACTCCATTTTGACTACCAATTAAATTTAAAGGAAAATTAATAGCATTAATACTCTGGGGAACTACACTACCAGCAATTCCACCGCCGCCACCTCCTCCACCAGTTGTCGGTGGGATAATAACCTGGGCCTTTTTAAGAACCTTCAGGGTAAATGATTTCGCTCTGCTAACTGAACCCTTAGATAGTGTGGCTGTTAAATGAACAATCGCATCTCCAGCTGCAAAATCTGGCCTGGTCACCTTGGCATTATTACCATCAATGACAATGGCCGTGTTATCTGATTCCCATCTAATACTTGAACCATTATCACCGCTGGTTGGTAAGATAAAGTCTTCGGTAACTTGCTCACTCAAAGATAGGGCATCACGATCAGCCTCTACCAGAGCTATATCTGGATCAACAATAACTTCTTCCGGAACAACTTCTACTTGCCATTTAACCTTATTAGAACCAGCCAAACCGTCCAAATCGGCGATAATATTATAAACACCATTCGGATATTCAGCATCCATTATTAACGGATTCATTCTATCATCTGCCTTCCGAGCGCTTATTAAGCTCAATTTCCCACCAAATACCTGAATATAGGCACAAGGCTCTTTACCGTTAATCATTGATTGAATTTCTTCTTCAAACAATCCCTCAGAATTAGAGTCATAATATTTTTGTAAACTTTCCCGTAATTCTGACGATAAATTATCAAATCTTATCGCATATTTACCATCTTGCAGGTTAGTTTTGTAACCGCCAAAATCAAGGCGATAACTCTTAACTCCATTTTGCTTTTGTAACCAAAAATGGTAATTATCTTTATGCTCCATCCGTTGACTGTTAACAGTAAATTCAACTTTTTCTAAATAGGGGTCATTTTTAGCAACCAATAAATTAAAGTCTTTATCCATAGAGAATGAGCCGGAAACAATATAAGCCGTTAAGGTAACAGGAATATCTGCATTATCTGCCCTAGTAACAATACCCTCTGCGGTAATCGCCCCAGAATCAGAAGATGTCCAACTAATTTTTACCGATTTATTATTAACTATTTTTTCTATAGGCAAATCAATGTTCCCATATATTTTATCCGAATCACCAAGAGTTAGAGTTAAAGTATTATAGACAGTTTCAACGGCAAAAATGTCAGCAGCGGGATACTTATCAACCACCCGGCATGGCCAGTTAGCTAATTCTGAATGATCACTACTTAATAATGAAATTGAATAGTTACCAATCGGAAAATTATAATTAACTACCAGTTTATCTTTATCACTGTCTGTGCTAACTAACCTAGCCTGATCACCATCAATTTTAATATAAGCAAAAGCTTTGGTACCGTTTACAAGATCTTTTATATAGTCATCTCTCAAGTTAGAATTCTCTTTATAGTATTGAAACAAATCCTCTTCTGGGGCATTTTTAAATATTAATGGGTATAAGCCATCTTTTAAATTAGTTTTATAACCAGCAGCAAGATCAATTTCATATTTTTCTATTGCTTCTTGTTTTTCCAACCAATATTGTTCTCCTAGATATGGAGCCTTTTTTGTATTGACTACAAATCCATTGTCTTGGAAAAATGGCTTAACATCTATTGGGTCAGTCTTAGCCATCGTTAGCCCCGGCGAAATAGATAGCGCTAATAGGCTAAATATAGCCACTAGCAATGCTTTATGGCACAAAGAGATCCCCTCCATGAGATTCTTTGTAATGTGTTTCATAAAAATAATTTTAATTGTTTTTGAATATTTAAAATATTTAAAATTAAACTAATATTAAACGATTAAATCTTATACCTGTTTTATTGGTCTGTCAAATATTTATATAATAATAGACTTAAAATAGAATAAATATAGTCAGTAAACTAATAATGCCAAAGCTGCCAAGGATAAGCTCCCATTTTTGCTGTTTAATTTGAACAAAAATATTCAAGATAGCCGCTAAAGAAAAAATTACCAAGAGAACCTTAAAATAAAAATTACCAAAAATTAAGACTGGCAACATATCGTTATTGGGATTGTTTCTAAAAACTTTATATTTCTCCCAAATTGATGTCTTAATTGGTGTCACTTCACTCCAATCTAGCTGGTAAATGTTTACCTCATTATTAATATCTTTTACCAATAGCGTTGCCGGAACCAACGGTGAAAATATTTCTTTCTCTTCATCAGCATTAATAACTGCGACCCCAGACCAGCTATCTCCTGCGGTATTTTTAGTTAATTCAATATTCCTATTATTAATGACTGCTGTGGCTGAAATAGTCTCTGGGGGCAAGGAGACTTCAGTTTTTAATGTCCGGACATCATCGGTAGAGCCACCCTTTATGGCTATTGTACCAATTTTGACATTTTCCATAGCAGCTGACTCAACAAAATATGCTCGATCTCCCTTAACATTTTTAGGGGCATTAGCTAATTGTATGGCATTTTTGTTGGTTGTCTTGCTACTAGACACTGGCACTATTGATTGATTAGAGCCCTTTTTAACAACCGTCGGCCGACCAAAGTATTGCACCATAAAAACAGTATCAGCACCCTTAAAACGACCATCTCCTATAGCCACGCCGGTTTCTTTAAAATTAGGATCAACAATATTTCTATAATGAGTTGGGCTTTTAGACCAGGCAGCCACCACATCTTCAGCCGTAGCATAGCCCATGGCCAAATTTTCACCAATCACTGAATATTTATAACCATTTTTATTAATCCAATAACTAAGATCTTGGCCGGATGGATTAATGTGGGCAAAATATTGATTAATCAACATATCCTGAGCTTTTTGCCAGGCAGCTTGAGCTAGTCGACTATTCTCTACTAAAATCTCAAGTTTTAATTTTTTTCTAAGTTCGTTAGTAAGATTAATAACTTTATGCGCTTCATTAATAGATACATCGGGACTTAACCAAGCGGATAAAGGATAGAAAATAACAAATAACATTAAAACAACTTTAACGGCCAACGAACTAAAAGCATGAAAAATAATTCTGCGCGGCCTTAAGACTCTTGGTGAATAGTCATTCTGGGCACAAGGAATAAATAAATCACGCAAATTACCAGCTCCCAGAGGATTATGATCCATCATAACTTCATCACCATCACTAATCCCATCAAAGTCAGAATCAGGATTATGTGGATCAGTACCATATAAATGAACCTCTTCAAAATCAGTTAATTTATCTTTGTCGGAATCCGAAAACTGCTTCCCAGACCGATGGACCTGTTCAAGTTTTTGTTTTTTTCTCAAATAATCAAAAAAGGTATATTTTTTCATGCTGTTAGTTATTTTTTAAGCTTTATATTTTAACATAAAAATTATATAATGTCAACCTTTGACAAGAGCCCGTTTAATAGTCGGCAACGAATGACGCATGGCCGCCTCTCCCAAAGCAATAAAGTCAGGAACCTGATTAAATTGAAAAGTGTCAATAATATCATCAAAAGCCGGACGGACAATAATTAAAGACTTATGTTTTACCTCTGCCTGAGATAGTTGGTATTTAATAGACTGATCGCGAATAATAGTATAAGCCTGAACAAGAGTAGTAAATAAGGTCGGCTTGTTTAAAAAACGAGCAGCCGGTGGGACTGACACATCAACAGCAATAATAATTTTACTGGGTGTTTTAACTAAGACGCTCGCGGGAGTAACATTAGACGAACCGCCATCAACTAAATAACGATTGCCATATTGAACTGGCGGCAGCAAGCCAGGAATAGCAATGCTCGCTAACACTGCCTTGGCAATACTCCCCTGGTTAATGACTACTTCCTGTCCATTAGCCAGGTCAGTGGTCACAACACTAAGAGGTATTTCACAATCGCTAAACTGCTTACGACCAAAAAGAGACTGAACAAATTTTTGCATCTTTTTGCCAGCCAAAAAAGAATAGCGCGGATTGCCAACATCAACAAAGGTGCGCCATGCCTTAGAGCGATTAAAAGACAGGCTCAAGGCCTCAAGATCGTCTAAAGATTTACCTAGGGCCAATGAAGCGCCAATTATAGCCCCAATACTAGTCCCTGCTAGATAATCTGGCTTCAGATCAGCTTCAGCTAAAATTTTAAGCGCTCCAATATGGGCTAAACCTCGCGCCCCGCCACCACCCAAGGCTAAACCTATTTTAGGTCTTACTGCCGCTGTTGGATAAAAATTATTAACTGACGACTTGTCCATTAAAAATTTCTAATAAATTATCTAAACTTACCCCTTCTTCTGTATTATTGACCTTATTTTCAGGACTAATTAGCTCACTAGGCTTGGATTTGGCCAACAATCTAGTAGTTACCGTCAACGGCCGACCATAAACTTTAGCTATAATATCTTCAATTAAGTGTTTAACCGAGGGCTGTTTTATCTGGTCTTGATGTAATTTATAGCCAAAAACTAAACACACTTGATCGCCTTCTATTTGAGGCAAACAATCTTTAAGAACTACTGAGAGACCAAAATTATAATTTTTTATTTCATTAACTACTAAAGACCAACGATCTAGCAATTCTTCGCTTAATAGCGGAGTCGTCGTTTTATCTTTTTTCTCTGGCTCTTTAACTGGCTTCTTTAAGGACGAGGCATTATGGCTTGATGGTCCTGCGGGACTAACAGGTTTGTCTATTTTTGAGGCTTTCTCTAGCTCATTAGTCCCCATAGCTCGGACAATAGCCAACTCCACTGGCAGTTGAATAATAAAGGCTTCTCTGGTCTCATTAAAGGCTTGAATAAAAAGCTGTAAAAATTGAACTAATTGGTTAATGGTTAATTTTTGTCGCAATTCTAGTAAACCAAACATATCATCTTCGCCCCATTGCCCCTGATACTCTACTAATAGCTGAGGATTAATTTTACTTAACAATAGCTGACGCAGAGTTTCAATTAAATCTTCTAAGAAAACTCTGACATCTCGACCATCAGCCACCAGTTGATTAATAATAGTAATAGCCTCTACCGCATTTTGCTCACTTAAAGTTTTAATAAATTGACTAATAATTACTAGATCACTGCTGGGGGCTAAAAGATAAAAATCTTCCATGGTTAAATGTAGCTCGCCATTTTTCATCGGCTGACTAACGGCCATTAATTGACCAAGCAAACTTTCCGCATCTCGCAAGTGACCTTGCGAATTTTTAGCTATAGCTCCTAAAACCGCTTCATCGGCTGACCATCCTTCTTGTTTTAAGATATAAGACAATTTTTTAATGATATCGGCCAAGCCAATTTTCTTAAAATCAAAACGTTCACACCGCGACACTACAGTAGCTGGAATTTTATGGACTTCAGTGGTACATAAAATAAAAATAACTTGTTCAGGCGGTTCTTCTAAAGTTTTAAGCAAAGCATTAAACGACGAAGTAGACAGCATGTGTACTTCGTCAATAATAAAAACCTTGTATTTCCCCTGGCTAGGAGCTAAACGGCTACTAGCAATAATATTTTCCCGCACATTATCTACGCCAGTCTGACTGGCAGCATCCACTTCAATAATATCTAAGGATTGGCCGGCGGCGATGGTTAAACAATTGACGCAATTATTACAAGGTTCGGCTGTATCCTCGGGGCGATTAAGACAATTAAGAGATTTAGCCAATAACCTGGCTACTGTGGTTTTACCAACAGCTCGAGGACCACAAAATAAATAAGCTGAAGCAACTTGGTGCCGTTTAATTTCTTCCGCCAAGGTAATTTTAACATGATTTTGCCCTACTACTTCGGCAAAAGTTTGAGGCCGATATTGACGATATAATGTGGACATAGATTAAACTTTCTGGTAAATAAAAAACCCGTGTCTTATGTTTTGATCAATTTTAGATTGGACTAAAGAAAAACCATGCTCCTTGAAAAAATTATTTAAAGTATCTGGATAATAAGCGCGAATATTTAATAAATCCAATCTTTCTTCGGGCAAAAAATGAATTACCTCATTACGGGCTTTAATAATTACCTTTTTATTAAAAAGAAAAAAGAAATTTAATAAAATAGCGCCCACTGATTTTTCTTTAAGCATTTCTAAATTAAGTACGCCGCAATTAGGGTCAATGCCAACACTGCGGAGCGGCCTCAGTAACCACTGAATTTTCTTGGGGTCCTCTAAATACTGACTATAGAAATTAAACAATTCTAAATCTTCAGCATTGTCTAAACTACGACGTATTCTTAAATCTAAAAACAATAAATCATTTTTTTTAAGCATGCTATAAAGACTATCCACAATATTAGTTTGATTAACATTGCTAATAGTATTGCCAAAAAATAAAAAGACGCGACAAGCAAAATCAGCAGTTAACTGAATAATTTCCTCTCGGAAATCTTTATGCATAATATCGGCACATAAATATTGAGCATCAATACCTAAATTCACTAAATTATTAACTGCTAAATCAAGCATTTGGCGAGAAGAATCCACTGCAAAATAAGTAAAATTATAACCATCTTTTTTGAGTTCTTTAAGTAACGGCTTCTCGCTAGAAGCATCACCGCAGCCAAGACTAACCAAAGCAATCCTCTGTTTCTTTTTAAGTTCCTTAGTTATAAGGCCATAATATTCGTGCGATGAAAAATTAACCGGCTCCGACTTAGCCGAATG
>CAZLFO010000023.1:5723-7949 GCA_964558835.1 uncultured Gammaproteobacteria bacterium | reverse complement strand
TTATAATGACTAACCCCACTATTATGACTCCCCGCTTAAGCTTTCGCCAATTTATAGGTTTTTTAGGCGCTGTGGTTTTATCTTTATTTTGGCTAACCTTAACTATTTTTTGAGAAGAAACTACCCGTTTTTTAGTCACTATCGGCTTCTTGGTATTCTTGGGAATCGACCTTGATGGAGTTTGATGGCTTATTACTACCACTTTTCTATTAACTGAAGACTGCCCATGTTTCATAATATTAGCCAAAATACATACTAGACAACTCGGCAGTAAGATAGGGTTTAAGCCCAGACGGCAACTTTATCCGACCATCAGACTGCTGATGATTTTCTATAATCGCTATTAAAGTGCGCGGCATTGCTAGAGCAGTACCATTGAGGGTATGAACTAAAGCTTTGCGGCCATCCGCTAGCTCATATTTAATATTTAACCCCCGGGCTTGGTAATCCCAGCAATTAGAAGCTGAGGTCATTTCTGCCCAATCTCCTGGTTGGCCTTCTTTGTTGGGTTTACCTGGTAGCCAAGCTTCAATATCTATTGTTCTAGCCGATGGGGCGCCTAGATCAGCCGTACAATGGTCCACTAATCTAAACGGCAATTCTAATCCCTGAAAAATTTCTTTCTCTATATTTAACAATAATTGATGCTCTGTCTTGCTATCTTCGGGCCGCGAGTAAATAAACATTTCCACTTTATTAAATTGATGCACCCTAAAAATACCTTTAGCAAATTGGCCATAACTCCCCGCTTCAGTACGAAAACATTGAGATAGGGCTACATAATGTAAGGGTAAGCTTTGTTCAAGCAATACTTCATCCTGATGATACCCCCCAAGGGTAATTTCAGCTGTTCCTATTAAACTTAAATCACTACTTTCTAAATTATATATTTGGGTGGACGCACCTCGCGGATTATAACCTAAGGCCTCAATAATCTTAGTTTTAGCTAAATCAGGAGTAAGCATTATCTTAAAACCATGACGAGTCGCTACTGTCAAAGCATAAGAAATAAGGGCTAACTCCAGCCACGCCAAATCACCAATAGTATAATAAAACTTCGCCCCTGCCACTTTGCCAGCCCGTTCAAAATCTAACCAGCCCCATTTATCCGCTAAAGCTAAATGGTCTTGCGGTAAAAAACTAAATTGTGTCGGCTGACCATAGACTTCTAAAATAGCATTATCTGCCGGATTAACACTACGGACAACGGCGGGATCGGTTATATTAGGTATGGCTAGCAATAATTCCTCTAGCTCTTGAGTAATACGCCGTAATTTAAGCTCATCTTTTTTAATAGCTTCATTATTAGCTTTAATAGCCGCAATCTCTTGTGGGGTTGGCGCTTTTTTTGACCAACTATTACGCTTAGCTCGGTAGCTATCTAATTCCTGCTGAATTAAACGCCGTTCCTCATCTAGACTCATTAAACGATCTAGATCAACTTCCGCTAACCTATAGTGACAATTTTCCTTGATGTCGGCTAAATTATCTCTAATATATTTAATATCTAACATATTATTTAGAACTTACTTTAGGTTTAACAAAGGGAAATAAAGTAGCTTCTCTGACTGACCGACCAGCTAGACAAGCAAAAAAACGCTCCCCAAAGCCAAAGCCGCAAGTAGGCGGCATGCCATATTCCAACATCTCAATAAAATCCCAGTCTGGCATCATGGCTTCGGTATCTCCTCCTTCTAAAAGTTTCTGCTGTTCCTGGAAGCGAACTTGCTGCTCTAGGGGATTATTTAATTCAGAATAACCATTCCCCATCTCTGTTCCAGCAATAATAATCTGAAAGCGCTCTGTTAACTCTGGATTATCTGACCGAGATTTAGCCAGGGGCGACACTAGCTTGGGATGGCCCACTACAAAAGCTGGGCCGGCAATATTGCGGCGACAATACTTCCACAATGTGTCTATAAGCCGTTCCCGACTAGTCCCCTCATAATTAACCTTTAACTCATCTAACTTATGACGCATCATTTCGTCGCTAGCTTCTAAAATATCTATACCGGTTTGTCGTTTAATCTCCCCGCAATAATCTAATTCAGGCCATTCACCCGCTAGATCAAAACTATATCCCTTGCTATTAAATTTAGTAGTGCCAAAAACTTGTTGAGCTAAATTAAGATATAATTCCCGACTTAATTTCATTCCATCAAGATAATTAGCGTAAGCCCAATAAAACTCCATATTAGTAAATTCTTGTAAATGATCTGGGCTACT
>CAZLFO010000023.1:0-5623 GCA_964558835.1 uncultured Gammaproteobacteria bacterium | reverse complement strand
CGTAAGCCCAATAAAACTCCATATTAGTAAATTCTTGTAAATGATCTGGGCTACTACCTTCATTACGAAAAACCCGGCCAATCTCAAAAGTTTTATCAAAAGCAGCCGCCATTAACCTCTTCTGCCAAAGTTCCCCGACAGAGATACGTAAATAAACATCCAGGTCATAATCATTATAATGGGTCTTAAATGGATTGGCTTCAGCCCCACCAGTAGTAATTTCTAGGGTCGGCGTTTCTACTTCTAAAAATCCATGGTCCAGCATAAATTGACGAGTCGTCTGCCAAAATTGAGCCTTCTTGGCAAATAAAGCTCGTAAATCATCATTAAATAACAAATCTAAATAACGTTTACGCCACCGTTCATCTTCATCTTTTAGTCCATGCCATTTCTCCGGTAAGGGCCTTAAAGCCTTGCTAATGATTTGCCATTCTTTAACTAATACAGTAGGCTCGCCAGCGTGAGTACGAAAAACAGGTCCGCTAATAGCTATAAAATCTCCGATATCAATAACTTTAAGAAATTCTCGGTAGTGATCTCCTAATTCTTTTTTACTAAATGCTAATTGTAAAATAGCCGTACCATCTTGTAAATTAGCAAAGGTTAAATTGCCATGCTCCCTGAAGCTTCTTAAACGGCCAGCTAGATAAACTACCTGGCCCGATTGTTCATAGGCCTGAAAATTAGCTAATACCTGACTATTAGTTGCCTCACGACGGCAATGAGCCGGATAGGGATCAATCCCCGTCTCCTGCAATAATTGTAACCTCTTAAGTCGTGTGGCGTACTCACTTATTTTTTCTACCATAAAAAAACAAAATAACCAGCTTAATATGCTGGCTATATTGTACCTAATTTATTGGGGGAAGTAAAGAAAAAATTATAGGTGATGTTCTTTTAAACAAGCTTTCACAAATTCCACAAATAAAGGGTGGGGATCTAGGGGACGAGAAATATATTCAGGATGAAATTGAGTGCCAATAAAAAATGGATGGTCAGCTAGTTCAATGGCTTCAACAATCTGGCCGTCAGGAGAGACACCAG
This sequence comes from uncultured Gammaproteobacteria bacterium, assembly GCA_964558835.1. GTDB lineage: Bacteria > Patescibacteriota > Patescibacteriia > Patescibacteriales > Patescibacteriaceae > UBA1359. The sequence continues at coordinate 4,579 of CAZLFO010000023.1, read as the reverse complement.
AAATAACTAAACCATACTGCTCTAAAATTTGTCGGTAGTTATTATTAAATTCATAACGATGACGATGCCGCTCACTAATTACCTTAACCTGAGGGCCAAATTTTTGAGCATAAATATGGGCTAAATGAGTTCCCGCTACTAATTGGCAAGGCCAGCCACCCAAGCGCATAGTACCACCATAATGTTGATTGGCTAGACACTCGGTTTGCCCCGGCATAATATGAATAACCGGATATTTAGTTTTAGGATTAATCTCTTCGCTATTGGCTCCCTTAAGACCGCAAACATTACGGGCAAATTCAATAACCGCCATTTGCATACCATAACATAGACCAAGATAAGGCACTTTGTGGGTACGGCAATATTCAATAGCTTTAATCTTGCCTTCATAGCCTCGTCTACCCCAGCCCTGAGGAATCACTAAACCATCATAATCTCTTAAAATAACAGACCCCTTCCGCTCTACTTCCTCCGCGCTTAACCAATCTAGTTTTGGCCGGCAATTATTAGCCACCCCCGCATGTTTTAAGGCTTCAATAACACTAATATACGAATCAGTTAAGCAAAAATTACCCGAAGTAAAATATTTACCCACAATCCCTATTTTTACTAGATGCTGCCCTTCTCTAGCTTCTTTAACCTTATTAGCCATTGTCTGCCAGGCACACCAATCATTACGGCGTGGCCTTAACCCCAAACGTTTTAATATCTTAGCGGATAAATGATTTTTTTCAAAATTACCTGGTACATCATAAATAGAATCAATGTCTGGCGCAGCAATCACATCATCACTATAAATATTACAATTCATAGCAATTTTTTTACGGCGCGGCTCATCAATCGGCGTTTCAGAACGGGCAATAATAAAATCCGGCTGAATGCCGGCTGAATTTAAGGCTCTTACTGCGTGTTGAGTTGGTTTAGTCTTCATCTCCCCAATTTTAGCTGGTACTGGCAAATAAGTTACCATAACAAATAATACGCTCCCTGGATTTTCTAAGTGCATAACCCTGGCAGCTTCCAAAAAAAGCATATTCTCATATTCACCTACAGTACCGCCAATTTCAATAATCATAATTTCTGCCCCGGTTTTTTCTACGGCTGCTTGAATCCTACCCCTAACTTCCATAGGAATATGAGGCACTACTTGAACACATTTACCGCCATAGCCTAAATTACGCTCTCGTTCAATTACCGCCTGGTAAACCCGGCCAGTAGTCATATAATTCTCCCTATAAATATTAGCATTAAGAAAGCGCTCATAATTACCAATATCCTGGTCAGTTTCATCACCATCCTCGGTGACAAAAACTTCACCGTGTTCCAGGGGGTTCATGGTGCCGGCATCCACGTTGATATATGGATCAATCTTAATAGCGCTAACCTTGTAGCCCCGGTTGATTAAAATGCGGCCAATAGAAGCCGCAGTAATACCTTTACCAACACCTGACATCACTCCACCAACTACAAAAATATATTTTGTTTGAGACGCAAGATGATTGCTTTTAGTCATACTAATATCTAAAAAAGTAAAAACTATTATAGATTATACCAAAAATAAAACCACTCGGCTATATCTGCCAAGTGGCATTATTGAAATAATAAAAAATTTAATAATTAATTGCTAACGCTAATGATAGTATATTCTACATATCCCTTAGGGGTATTCACCTGAATCTTATCACCAGCTACATGATTAAGTAAGGCCCGCCCCAGGGGTGATTCATTAGAAATTTTACCATTTAATGGATCGGCCTCATTAAAGCTAACAATGGTAAATTCTTTTTGGCCAGCATTAGTCTCTACTACTAATTTGGAACCCATGCCTACCCGGCTATCAACTGGCGGGTCAACTACAGTTAAAGTTTTTAATAAATTAGATAGCTCTAAAATCCGACCCTCATTAAAAGCTTGATCTTCTTTAGCATCGCTATATTCGGCGTTTTCACTTAAATCACCTAATTCTTTAGCTTGTTCAATCCGCTCGGCAATTTCACGCCGCCGTTGCGTGGTCAACATATTAAGTTCGTCAACTAATTTTTGGTAACCCTCACGGGAAATAATTGATAAGGTCATAGTGCTAAAATTGGAATAAAAGACGCGAAATTATCTTCGCGCCTAAAAAATTATAAAGCCCATTATACCACAAGAAAAAAAGTTGACAAGTCCCACGCCATCCCTATAAAATAGCCTGATTCACAAAGCTATTGTTTATAAATTTTTAATTATAATTGTTTGGCTGGTATAATTTCTATTTGGCCCTCTTCATTAATAACTACTGTATCACGACGTTTTAATTCTTTAGTTAATAATTTCTCGGCTAAAACATTATTAATAGTATCCTGCAGTAGACGACGCAGTGGCCGAGCCCCAAATTTAGGATCATAACCAGCCTTAGCTAAATAAACTAACCCCTGTTCAGTCACTTGAAAATTAATATTTTTTTCTGCCAGTTGACGACCAATTTTTTGCAATTGTAAATTAGTAATAGCCACCATATCATCTATAGTAAGCGGCCGAAAAACCACAATACCATCAAAACGATTAATTAATTCTGGCCGCATTACCTGTACTAGTTCATTATCTATGATATGCTGACGAATAGTATTAAAATCAATACCCTGCTGCACTGCCTCCATAATATATGGAGCTCCAGCATTGGAAGTGGCAATAATAATAGTATTACTAAAATCAATAGTCCTGCCTTGAGCATCAGTCAGACGGCCATCATCAAATACTTGCAAAAATAAATTTAAAATATCTGAATGAGCTTTCTCAATTTCATCTAGCAAAATCAAACTAAAAGGGTGCTGACGGACTGCTTCAGTTAAATACCCAGCCTCTTCGTCATGGCCAATCATTTTATTAACACTATCTGGCAATTGATATTCACTCATATCTAGCCTAATCATGGCCTCCTCATCACCAAAATAAACCTCAGCCAAGGACTTAGCTAACTCAGTTTTACCAACTCCAGTGGGTCCTAAAAATAAAAAATTAGCAATTGGTTTATTAGTATCTCTTAATTCAACCCGCGCCCGCCGCAGGCTAGCAGCTACCATATCTACTGCCTCCTCTTGACCAATCAAGCGCTTATGAATAATGGCCTCTAAATTAAGCAGCATCTCGCTTTCTTCCTGGCCAACTTGCTCAATAGGTACACCAAATTCTTTACTAGCATATTGTCTGACTACCGCTTCATTCACTAATCTAATCCCTGACTGCCTTAAGGCTAAACGAGCCGACCCCTCTAAAACCCCCAACAAACGTGTCGGTTGGGCTGGCTCAGTGGTATAACGTTCACTAACCATTTTAGCTGTTTCTAGGGCAGTATAAGTAAATACCACCCCCCAACGTTTCTCCCAGTAACTAGCCCAGTGTTCTGCTATAATCATAAGCTGCTGATCATCAGGTTCAGCAATATCAATTTTAGCTAAATTAGCTCCTAACGAACGCTCAGCAATATATTTACGATAATTCTCCATGCTAGCCGTAGTAATACATCGCAAAGCTCCTCGTTGGAGAGCATTAGCTAAAATATCTGATAAATCTAAACTCTGCTCCTCCCCTACGCTGAGACCAGCAATTTTGTCTATTTGGTCAAAAAAGAGGATAATATTGCCAGCTTGATTAACTTCAACAATAATTCGCTCTAAGTTCGCTTGAGCTTCTTCGGCTGATACTCCACCAATCAAAGAAGGTATGTCTACTTCCACTAATCTTTTATCTTGTAAAAAAGAGGGTACATTTTCTTCCACCATTAACTGAGCTAGCCCATATACTAAAGATGTCTTGCCCGCTCCAGCCGAACCAACCAAAATTATTCCCACTCTCCCAGCTGCCCAAGCATCAAGTATTTGGCTAAGTTCCTTTTGACGCGCTACGCATAAAGGTAATTGATTATTCTTAGCCGCTAAAGTCAAATCATGGGCGTAGTGATTCAAAAATGGCGTAGCCTTAGCCGTATAAGCACGATCCATATTAGAAGAAGGCTTAAATTGGGCTAAGTCTTGCATCTGTTTATAGGTCTTAGCTAAATGCTGATTAATATGGAACCAATTAGCTACCGCCGCAAATTGCTCTTCTTTAGCTCCTAAATCATAAATTATTTCTTTTAAGAGAGAACTATAATGAATTAAGGGGGCTAAAAAATCTACCGACAAGGGCGGATCATCGATTGACCAAGCGCTAGTTACCCCCTGGATAAGGGCTATCTTAACCTCAGAAGACAAACTCACCACTGAAGAACGATTTTCGCCCTTAACTTCATATTTTTTAAGCTTATCGGCAATAGCTTGACCATTTAAATTTAAACGAAATAGTAAAGCCTTTACTAAAGAATCAGTTAATAAGACATTAAACCACCTTTCTGGAGTAACTTGGTCCATTTTATTTTTACCTGCCTGTACTGTGGCCCGAGCTAAACTAGAAAAAACGTTTTGAGGCAGATAATCAATTAAGTTTAATTTATTACGAGATGGCAACTCAAAAACTCCTGGCCAGTCTAGAGGCATAGCCACTTCAACATCTGGCCAACGTGGCAATTTAGCTACCTGGCTTTTTTTTATTAAACGATAAA
>CAZLFO010000022.1:0-8065 GCA_964558835.1 uncultured Gammaproteobacteria bacterium | reverse complement strand
TGCATGGTTATTGATTTTTAATTTTAATAATAATTTGTTTAGCCTGGGGGGCTTTGGGCAGGATAACAGTTAAGACACCATTATCCATAGAAGCTTTGATTTTATCGGCCTGAACTTCTACCGGAAGAATAATGGAGCGGGAAAATGGTCCCCAATAACATTCTCTAAAAAGAAAATCGGCGTCAGCGACATCAGCCGGCAAGTTTCGTTTGCCGCGGATAGTGAGGAGGTCATTTTTAAGATAGATTTGGATGTCGTTAGGGTTAGCGCCAGCAATAGTAGATTTAATGATTAGATCTTTATCTGTCTGATAAATATCTAAAGAGAGCTGTCCTTCATGACTGCCAAGCGGTAACCAGTCATTAGTCTCTGGAGATTTTCTTTGGTCCGGGGTTGGGCCAGTTGGATTATGGCGATGTGGCATAAAATATAATTTATTGGCTAAAATATTTTTCTTGGTCTTCGTCGTCATCAAATTCAGTAGGGTGTCGTGGATGATTATCTTCGTCTGAGTCGTCGTAGATATCGGATAAGATTTCTTCTTTATTTAATGGCATTTCGTCTTGGTTATCATCATTACTAGCAGCAAAAGGATTATTTTCTTCATCTTTTTCTTTATTTTCTGAGTCTTCTGACCAAATATCGTCTAGACGAATAAATTGTGAAGGTTGTTGACTGGTCGCGGGATTATGAAGTGGCTGACTGCTAGTAGCCATTTGTTGGTGAGCCTCATATTCTTCAGGGCTTATATAGATTTCTCGCGGTTTAGCTCCATTTATTGGTCCAATAATGTTTAGTTCTTCTAGTTGATCTAACAGACTGGCGGCTCGGGGATAGCCAATTTTAAGTATTCTTTGAAGATAGGTAGCCGAAGCTCGTCCGCTTTTAATGACTGCTTCTTTAGCTTTTTCTAATAGATCATCATCATTATCGGTAAGAGGATGATTGAGCACGCCCCCATTAGGTAGGTCAGGAACACTATGTTTTTCCACCACATCGTTAATATATTGAGGTTTATCGCTACGCGCTTTTATATAGCGCACTACTCTTTTGATTTCATTCTCACTGACAAAGGCTCCTTGGAGTCTGACTGGTTTAGTAAGCCAAGGAGAGCTAAAAAGCATATCACCTTTACCCATTAATTTCTCTGCCCCAGCCATATCTAAAATAGTGCGTGAATCTACCTGGGAAGCTACAGTAAAAGCAATGCGAGCTGGCATATTACCCTTAATGACACCAGTAATGATATCGACACTTGGACGTTGGGTGGCTAAGACTAAATGGATACCGGCAGCTCGCGATATTTGAGCTAAACGGATAATGCTTGCTTCCACTTCTTTACGTGACATCATCATAAGATCAGCCAACTCATCAATAATAAAAACAATACGTGGTAATTTTTGTTCCGGACACTGCTCATTAAAACTATTAATATCTTTAGCATGATAATGCTGGAACATTTCTAGACGGCGGCTCATTTCATTAAGGGTCCAGCCGAGAGCATTAATAGTTTTATTGGCTTCATTAACTACTGGAGTTAAGAGATGGGGGATGCCATTATAGACGCTAAGTTCTACTCGTTTAGGGTCAACCATAATAAGGCGCAGGTCTTCGGGACTATTTTCATATAGAAGACTTAAAATAATACAATTCAACATTACTGATTTCCCAGAGCCAGTAGCCCCGGCAATTAAAAGATGGGGCATGGCCGTAAGGTCTTCTAGCCATATTTTACCAGTTACATCTTTACCTAGGGCAATCATTGTATTATTTTTTCGTTGGCGGAAATTGGGACTATCTAAAATTTCTCTTAATCCTACGGTGGCAATTACTTCATTAGGAACTTCAATGCCTACTAGTGATTTACCGGGGATAGGGGCTTCTATGCGGATAGGGTGGGGGGCAGCTAAAGCCATGGCTAAATTACTAGCCAGACCGGTAATTTTTTCTAGACGGATACCCTCTGCTGGTTTAATGGCGTATTGGGTAATTGTTGGCCCCACTGTGACCCCTTCTATATCTATGGGAATACCAAAATTTTCTAGAGTAGTTTTAATTCGTTGGGCCCCGATAACAATATCGCCACTTTGTGGTTTATTGGCTTGGCGGTCTAATAAATCTAGAGGTAGATCAATTTTATTAATATGGCCTTTATTTATTTTTGTTTGGTTACTGGGCTGGGTTTTATTATCCGCGCTAGGTTGATTAATAGTAGGGGTGGCCGTTGGCTGGTTAGGGCGCGTTAATTTTTCTTGATTGGCATCCGGCATATATACTGTAGATAATTCTTCTTCAGGAGATAATTCGTCATCATTGAGGTGTTTTCTAAAAAGACTCCTGATATATTTCCAGCCATCGGCTAAAGGTGCAAAAATGAATTTATTAAAAATACTGCGTTGGCCTAGGAGAGAGCTTAAGTTGGTATTAAAAATAAAGATGAGGCTGATAATTAGCAGAGCAATCATGACAACCAGGCCAGACCAATAGCCTACTAACTTAGTGATTGCCCAGACAATACCATAGCCAACATAACCACCGCCTGCTCCAGTAGGAATATCACTGAGCCAGCTATCTTTATTAAGAAAGAAATGGAAAATACCTTGGAGGCTTATAAATAATAGACCCCAGCCAACGAATTTGATAGTAGTAATTTGTAGCCGCTCACGAAAATAAATAAAGACAGCTAAAGCGAATAAAAAAATAGGCAAAAACCAACGTCCCCAGCCCAAGGCTTGGCAAATACCCTGAGATAAATATTGGCCAATAATACCCTCTGGTTGGATGAGGCTAATAAGGCTGACAGCGGCTAGTAAAATTAAAATAATAGCCGCTAAACTTTTTTTAGCTTCAGAACTAAGACCACCTTTACCTACCGATAAATAATTAAGATTAGATGATTGACGAGTTTTTTTATTTTTGCGCTTAGTCATATTTAGTAATCAAAGATACTAAAATAACAGCTAGGGCTTGCTTTATCAATAATCAAAGTATACCATTAGTAAAGAATTTCAACAACTTTTTTATGAATTGGTCAGCGTGGAAATTGTTTATAGATACTCAGCCAGCTTTTCGACAAAGACAGGTTAATCATGCCGTCTTTAAGGAGCTGGTGACTAATTGGTCAGCAGTATCGGTTTTACCCTTAAAAGATCGGCAGTGGCTTGAGGCCAACTGTCCTTTAGATATTAACTATACTCTTAGCGGTAAAGACACTGATCCGGCGCAAAAAGCCCGGATTATTCTGGCGGACGGCTTAAGTATTGAAACAGTAGTAATGCATTATGAGACTGGACGGCAGATAGTTTGTCTTTCTTCCCAGGTGGGGTGTCCCTTGGGTTGTTCTTTTTGTCAGACTGGTCAGCAAGGTTTTAGACGCAACCTTACCGCGGGTGAGATAGTGGAGCAGGCTTTGTTGTGGCAGAGATTACTTGCTTCAACAGGACAGCATATTAATAATCTAGTTTTTATGGGCATGGGAGAACCACTACTGAATTTATCTCAAGTTTTTGAGGGAGTAGAGTGGCTTCATAATCCTGATGCCCTAGATATTGGTTGGCGTCATATAGCTATTTCTACTGTTGGTGTAATGCCCGAGTTAAAAAATTTGTTAAATTATGACGAGCAGCTAAAAATAGCTTGGTCTTTGCATGCCCCAGAAGATAAATGGCGTAATCAGTTAATGCCAATCAATCGCCGTTATAGTCTTACGGTATTAAAGCCAATTTTTAAAGAGTATGTGATAAGAACGAATCGGCGCCTGATGATTGAATATTTACTGCTTGACCATATTAATGATGGATTGGCGCAAGCGGAAGAATTAGCAAATTTTTTGGCCGATTTTCCCAAGAATTTACTCCTTATTAATTTACTTAATTATAATCCTGGTGTGGGTAATTTTCATCCTAGCTCAGCCCAGGCCCGTGAGGCGTTTACTAGGTGTCTAGAAAAAAGAGGCTATAAAGTAACTACTCGGCTTAGTTTAGGTCAAGATATTTTAGGGGCTTGTGGACAGCTGGGTATTTAATTTCATGAATAAGTTTACCCCTACTACGATGTTCTTAATATATTAAGGATAATTTAGTTAATAATTTTGTTTGCTTTTTGTCTTTTATTATTATGCCCCCATAATGAGGTGGGCGATATCTCGTTGCTTTTACCAATAACTGATGATACAATTTAATTATTATGGCTAAGTTTTATATTACTACCACCTTACCCTATATTAATGCCGAACCACACTTAGGTTTTGCCCTGGAAATTGTTAGGGCTGATGCTCTAGCCCGGGCGCATCGTTTAGCTGGCGATGAGGTTTTTTTTAATACTGGAGTGGATGAGCATGGTTTAAAGGTGTGGCGTAAAGCTAGGGAATTAAAGATGGAGCCGCAAGATTATTGCGATAAACTGGCTGTTAGCTTTAGCAATCTTAAAGATTTATTAAATCTTAGCTGGGATAATTTTATTCGGACAACCGACCCGCACCATGAAGCAGCTGCTCAAGAGTTTTGGCGTCGTTGTAGTGCCAATGGTGATATTTATAAGCAACATTATCAGGTTAAATATTGTGTTGGTTGTGAAATGGAAAAAACTGAATCAGAATTAGTAAATGGTTTTTGTCCATTGCATCCAGGTCAGGAGTTAGAACTTATTGATGAAGAGAATTATTTTTTTCGGCTTTCACGATATCAAGAGCGGCTGTTAGAGCTTTATAATACTCGTACGGATTTTGTGTTACCAGCCTCGCGGCTTCAAGAGATAAAAAGTTTTGCTTTAAGGGGCTTACAAGATTTTAGTATCTCCCGGTTAGCAAGTAAGTTGCCCTGGGGCGTACCAGTGCCTGGTGATTCTAGCCAGGTAATGTATGTATGGTTTGATGCTTTAGTAAATTATATTTCTGTCCTAGGCTGGCCTGAGGATAACGACAATTTTTTAGCTTGGTGGCCAGGGGTTCAGATTGCCGGTAAAGATAATTTGCGGCCTCAAGCCTTAATGTGGCAGGCGATGTTAATGTCAGCCGGTCTAGAGCCTAGCCGTCAGATTTTTATTGATGGTTTTATTACTGCTGGCGGACAAAAGATGAGTAAAAGTTTAGGTAATATTGTCGGACCGCAAGAATTAACTAAACATTTTGGTATTGACGCGGTGCGTTATTATTTGCTAGCTCAGGTTAATGATGATGACGATGGAGATTATTCGCCAGAGCGATTTAAGGAAGTCTACGAGGCTGATTTAGCTAATGGATTAGGTAATTTATTTTCTCGTTTAGGTAATCTAGCTTGGTGCCATAATTTAGCTCCAGTTTATCCGCACAAGGACAATGAGTTGTACAATAAAGTTATCCAGTTACTTTATAATTGGCATTTTAATCAAGCTATTGGTGAGATTTGGCTGGTATTTCGTGAATTAGATAAAATTTTAACTCGAGAAGAACCCTGGAAAATGCAGGCCGAAGAAGCTCAAGCCTGCCTTAAGCCGTTAATTCAGCAATTAGTAGATGCTAGCTATTGTTTAACTATTTTTATGCCGCAGTCGGCTGACAGTATTCTTAATTTTTTTAGCTGTACAGCTCAGGGCAAGCCAGAACCATTATTCCCTCGTCTCAACTATTTATAATATAAATTATATGCTGGCAGTAGATATTTTTTTCCTTGTTGTTTTAGGCCTAGCTTTTATTATTGGTTTGCGGCGTGGACTTTTTAAGATTATTAGCTCACTTGTTGGGGTGATTTTAGGGGCTTGGATATCTAGCCACTACTATCTTCTAGTTTTTGATTGGTTAGTTAAACAGTTTGGCGAAACATGGTTAATAAATAAAATTGTAGTTTTTATTGTGCTCTTTTTCCTACTAAGTAATGTAATTGCCTGGATTTTAATACTGATTAGCAAATTGCTAGGAGCTATTGTGGTTATTCCTTTAATGAAAAGTGCTAATCGTCTTTTAGGTGGAGTGCTTAATTTAGCTAAATCAGCTTTAGTTTGGTCGTTTATTGTTCTTTTTCTAAGCCGTTATTTGCCGGTGACCACTCCCGTGGGAGCGCAATTAAGCCATTCAATTATCGCTCCATATTTACTGATGATTGGTAAAATTTTATGGCCTTTATTGCCGATTGTGTTCAAGGAGATGCAGGCGTTATGGTAGGTTATGCCTATTATTAAATTAACTTCTCATAATTTAGATCGTCAATTAGCAGAGATAGCCGAGGTCATTTTAAGGGGCGGAGTAGTGCTTATGCCAACTGACACAATTTATGGCTTAAGCGCTCTAGCTACTGATGAGATAGCTATTAGCCGTATTTTGTCCTTAAAAGGGCGTCATACTATAAAGCCATTTATTTGTCTGGTGGATAGTTTAGAGATGGCCGAAAATTATGCCATAATTAGCGCTAAATGTCGTAAATATTTATTGGCTTTTTGGCCGGGATCGGTATCCATTATTTTACCTAGTAGATTTAAGCTTCCCAGCGTGGTCCATGCTAATTTGCCCACCATAGCATTGCGTTGGCCTCGGCTGTCATGGCTAAGACAGCTTATTCATTTAGTAGGACAGCCGATGGTTTCTACTAGCGCTAATTTGGTCGGTGAACCACCCCTAACTGATATAACTATGGTGTCTCAATATTTCGCGCCTGATAAGCTAGATTTAATCGTTGATGGTGGGCGATTAAAGAATAGCCCCTCTAGTCTTATTGATCTTACTGGCAGCCAGCCTCGGGTTATTAGATAGGTAATAGCCATAGATTTTCTTGGCTATTAAGACGATGAGTAGAAATTATTTTATAAATTCACTAATTTTATAGTACTTAGTTGCCAGTCAGTTATAGTAGAATATATTACTGATTACCAGCAGAAATAAAAGAGGGTCCGTAGTTAGTACGGACCCAAAAATGGAAAGTAGATTAGCCCGTTTTAAGTTTTCTCTGGGCTACTTGAACAATATCTGGGTTATATTTTTCTGGGGTTTTGATGGCCTTAGCTAATTCAGCTTTATCAAAAAGCTGAACTTTAGCTAAAACCAAATTTTTCGTTTTTTCAGCGCAACTTGGGTTATCCAGTATTGCGCTGGCTTCAGTCAGGGTTTTGCACCCAATAGATAGGGTGTGCAATTCCTGGCTATCATCAATCAGGTTCAATTCTTGAGGTGACATCTTTCTGCCTCCATTTTTAATTTTCCCCTTTAGGGATAGTGTTTATTTATCACTATCCGCTGGGGCTTGTCAAGTCTGCCTCGGGGTTGGGTGGACTAAGCACTATAGTTGTGTTAAATTATAAAGGAAGAATTAAGCTTTAATTTAAATACTATGCGTCTTCTTGATACTCATGCTCATGTTAATTTTAATGCCTTTAAGGACGATGGCGCTGAGGTGATTAGGAAATCTTTAGAGGCTGGGGTTGGCATGATTTTAGTGGGTTCAGAATCCCGTACTTCTGAGCGAGCTATTGATTATGCTAATCGTTATGAGACCGGTGTGTGGGCGGCGATTGGCCTTCATCCCTCTCAGCTTTTTGCGACTCGAGTCCAGGGCGAAGACTATGATTTTATAAGTCGTGGGGAAGAATTAGATATTAAGAGGTATGATAAATTAGCTGATTTGAGCAAGGTGGTGGCCATTGGCGAGATTGGTTTAGATTATTACCGCTTAACTGATATTAATGAGTCACCCGAAGTTATAAAAGATAAACAACGGCAAGTTTTGTCTCAAGAGCTTATTTTGGCGACCCAACATCATCTGCCAGTGATTCTACATTGTCGTGAAGCCCATGATGATTTATTGACCATTCTTAAAGATTTTTATCATGAATACCAGCAAATTTTACCTAAAGATAAACCTTGGGGGGTGGTCCATTGTTTCTCAGGAGACATGGGGCTGGCTCATGAATATTTTAATTTAGGCTTGGCTATTTCTTTTAATGGTCTAATTACTTTTTGTAAAACTTGGGATTATTTGATTCAAAAAATGCCTTTAGGGAGATTATTAATTGAAACGGATTGTCCTTTTTTAACACCAGTGCCTTTTCGGGGTCAGCGCAATGAGCCAACCTTAGTGAAACTAGTAGCCGAGTATATAGC
>CAZLFO010000021.1:0-8165 GCA_964558835.1 uncultured Gammaproteobacteria bacterium | reverse complement strand
AACACCCATAGCGCCCGCCTGGCGCGCCTCCTGAAGCGACATCTCTGTACAAGTAACTGGCAGATCAAGGGCGATTTGTTTATTAACTATATCCTCTACCTGCTGTATCTCCTCAGGTGTTAATTTGTTAGGATAAGAAAAATCAAAACGTAAACGTTCTGGAGTAATATTACTGCCCCGCTGGTAAACTCCTTCTCCTAGCACTTGCCGCAAAGCCTGTAATAAAAGATGCGCCGCAGTATGAAGCCGAGTAGTAGCTAAAGAATTATCGGCCAATCCTCCCTTAAATTTACCGGCAGCCGCAGTGCGGGATAATTGTTGATGCCGACTCATTTCTTCTTGAAAGCCAGCTTCATCTACTATTCCACCCCGCTCTTGGGCTAATTCTTTAGTCATTTCTAGGGGAAAACCATAGCTTTGATAAAGCATAAAAGCATCGGCTCCCTTAATAAGATGATGGTCGCCAACTAATCTTTCAAATTCTTTAAGCCCGCGGTCTAAAGTATAATTAAACTTATTAATTTCTTTAGTAATCTCGGCAATAATAAAATCATGTCGTCTGACTAATTCTGGATAAGTTTCACCCATCGTAGCAATAATTTGCTCAGCAACGCCGCTTAAAATTTCTGAAGCTGGCATAGGCCAATTATAGACTAGACGGACAGCTCGCCGAATTAACCGTCGCAGGATATAACCTTGATCCTTATTGCTAGGCGTTACTGCCTGTTCATCAGCTAATAAAAAAGTACTAGCCCTAAGGTGATCAGCAATAATCCTAAAAGTCCTGACTTCATCAAGATACCGGCGACCGCTTACTTTTTCTAAATAATTAATAATTGGTTGGAATAAATCACTTAAATAAATATCTGATTCATGGTTTAACACCGCTAGCACCCTTTCTAGCCCTAATCCAGTATCTACATTGCGTTGTTTAAGGGGCACAAAAGAACCGTCAGCCTGTTCATCGTAGGCCATAAAAACATTATTCCAGATTTCTACCCAGGCTGGATCATTAGGTTCAAATATCTCGGGTGCTGGCTGAGGACCAGTCCAATAAAAAACTTCTGTATCCGGACCACAGGGCCCTAAATGACTAGCAAGACCCCACCAATTATTTTCTTTACCTAATTTAGCCAGTCGTTTAGCTGGCAAACCCACTTGCTGCCACAGCTCATAAGAACAGCGATCAAAAGGAGCATCGGCATCACCAGCAAAAACGCTAGCCGCTAAATGATCAGCCGGCAATCCCAACCACTGGCTATCGGTCAAAAATTCCCAGCTCCAGGCAATAGCTTCTGCCTGGAAATAATCACCCAACGACCAATTGCCCAACATTTCAAAAAAAGTTAAATGAACTGCATCGCCAACCTTATCAATATCGTCAGTACGCAAACATTTTTGAGCGTTAGCTAACCGCCGTCCCAAGGGATGGGGCTCGCCCAATAAATAAGGGACCAAGGGCTGCATACCAGCAGTATTGAATAATACTGAGGGGTCATTATCAGGAATAAGAGAAGCACTAGGAATAATAGCATGATCCTTAGTCCTAAAAAAATCTAAAAATTTTTGCCGTAATTCTTGAGAAGTTAAATTCATATTATTCAATCATAAACGGCCAGCGGAAAAGCAACCGCCAGCCGCTCTAAATACAATATTATAACAATATTATTCAGCTAATAAATCAGCAAACTGCTGTTCAATAATTGGTTTATCTGTTTCCTGCGCCTTACTTAACAAATTATTTACTGTCTCACGCGCTAAATCGGTTTGGCCTGAATCGCGGTAAATCATAGCTAAAATATAAAGAGCATTAACATTGCTATCGTCAGTGGCTAATATGCCTTCTACTAATTGCTGAGCCTGAGTTCGTAAATTAGCGGCTAAATCAGTTTCTGTCTTAGCCCGCTCATTTAATAATTGCGCTAAAGGCAAAACATAATTAACAGCTCCGCCAGAATTATTAACCGCTAAAACCAAATCCTGAGTAGCCTCTACTGGCTTTTCAATGGCCTGATAAAGTACTGCCCGGTAATAATAAGCTTCAGCCCAATCTGGTTTTAATTCTATCGCTTTTTGATAGCCATTAAGCGCCTCCTCCACCAATTTATCCTTAGTTTCCTTGTCCTGCGCCTGATAAGCCTGCATAACTTTTAATTGAGCCATTTTAGCATAAGGCCAAGGATTATTAGGATCAAGTTCACTTAGCTCTTGATAACTCGCCATGGCCCCATCAATATCACCAATTGTTTCATAAAGTAAGGCCGCCATTTTAACACCAGCTGACTGATTCTTAACTAGCTTACTGGTCTGATCCAAAATCGCCTTAGCTTGCTGAACATAGGATTGAGCGGCAGTTTGAGCTTCCATAGCTGGAGTACCAGTGGCCGTCATGGCTCCTTGCGCTAATTCATTAGCCTTAGCCCAGGATAACTGAGCTAGACCAAAACCATACATTTCTCGCCATGGAGCTAAATTATAGGCCTTAGACATAGCTATAATTTGCTGGTCAGTAGATTGGCTCTTGAGCGATTGAGCCGCTAAAATATCGGCGGTATAAAGTTTGATTCCATAAGCCAAGCCAGCTAACAAAAAAATAGCCACAATAATAAGGCCCACAGTCCAGGTGGCGCTACCCCGCTCATCGGCCTTGCGCCAATAAATAACAGCCTGATGGCGAGGCCAATTATAAGTAACAACCATAAGTAAAACCCACAACAAACCAAAAATTAATAATAAATTATTGCCTACCGGAATAAACAGCCCGCCCACCAACATAACAATAACCATGGCCCAAAGACTAATGCCTAATTTAAGGTCAGCAGTTGGCAACTCTCTTTTAGAAGAAAATAGACGCCGTCCAGCGGCAATTAAACCTAATAACAAACCAATAATAATTAACAAGGAACCAAGTCCACCAACAACCACTAAACTTTCCGCCAACCAACCAGCTGGTATATCAAAATCAAGGTTCCACAAAGCCGCCCCATTAAAATCAGGACCCTTGAAACGACTAAAAACGCTATTAAAACTAGCTAGACCGTTACCGAAAATCGGCCGCTTAGCTACACTAGCCCTAGCAATTTGCCACGAAAAGCTTCGAGATAGGCTAACTTCGCTAGGTAAATCTACTTTCGGCCAGCCGATATTGCCCAGAATCAACAACACAAAACTCACAATCAATATCCCCACCGTCAGCCCTAGCTGTAAATGGCTGAATTTAAGAAAACGCGATAAAACAAAAATTAAAACAATCAATAAGCCTAAAATAATCACTGGCCAGATATTAAATGATCCCAGAATAACTATAGCCGCTACATTAGCTACAATAGTCAGCCCTAGCCAGATATTCCACCACAGTTGGCCATTTTTAGCCGAAGATCGTTCACAAAATTCCGCTTGGCTACCTAGGGATACAATAAAAAATGGTAAAGCCGCGGCTAAAAATAAAGCTAAATTAGATAGAGAACCAATAGGGTTAAAACCAATAGTTTTGGTAAAACTTAAGGGAATAATATAGAACCCTAAAAGTTGGCACAAAGAATAAATGGTAATAAAACTAAAACTAATTAACATTGCTAACCACGATGATCGTCTTACCCTGGAAGACCAATTATTAACGACCAAAAAATATAATAAAATAAGCAATATTAAAAACACTAAACTGCGCATCGGCTGACCATAACCACCTAAAAAGCTAGCGCGCCAGGAGGGACTCCAAAAAGTAGCGACAGCGCTCACAGCTAAAATAACCAAAACCAACCAATCTAATTTACGCCAGTGCCAAACTAATGTTCCATCTTTTATCGTCTTAATCAACCAGCCTGCCCAACCAACAATAACTAAAAATCCTAAAAGAAATAACCTGTCTAGACTAGCGCCTTGCCAGGAGATGTTAATAAAAAATAAAGGCAAAACAAAAAAAATAGCGATTAGCACAAAATTAATAATTCGTTCCGGCCAAGAAATTTTAGATGTTCGCCTTACAAAATGTGACTTTGGACTCGTGGTCATATGCTTTAAATTATTATAATAATTTTAAAAAAAATATATCAATATTAACCTGACCCTACAATCACGTTAATTTTAGTTTAACAAATAGTATCTAATAAAGCAATAACTCCGCCGCCTAAAAGTTTGTCTCCTTCATAAAATACCGCGCTCTGGCCAGGGGTGACCGAACGTTCTGGTCTAGCTAGGGCCACTCGCCATCCTCCTTGAGCCTCTCTTGTTAGCCGACAATCAAGCGGCTGATGATGATAGCGAATAACTACTTGACAATCAACGGGTTGACGTGGCCGTCGGCCTGAAGACCAAAATAATTGGGGAATTAAAAAACTATCAGTAAATAGTTGAGGATCATCAACCCTAGATGTCACTAATAAAGTATTAGCTAAAAAATCATAACCTCTAACATAATAAGGGCCAGAACCACCAATTTTAATACCTCGCCTCTGACCAATAGTATATAGGGGCAACCCTGCATGCTCTCCAATTTGCTGGCCAGCACTATCCACAATCGGACCAGGCGTAAGAGACAAGTAGCGCTGCAAAAAATTAGGCAAACCATTATTAATAAAACAAGCCTCCTGGCTGTCTTTTTTATTAGCCACTGGCAGATGATAATTCTCGGCTAACTGTCGCACTTCATTTTTAGTCAAGTTGCCTAAAGGAAAATAAAGACGGGCTAAGTCCACTTGACTAAGTTGATATAAAAAATAAGATTGATCTTTAGCCTTATCTTTAGCTCGCCATAGCTCATAGCGCTGAGCGTCTTTAACGAGACGGACATAATGACCGCTGGCCACGGCATCAAAACCAATCTGGTGAGCATAGCGAATAAGGCGTCGAAATTTAACTTGCTTATTACACACCACACAAGGATTAGGAGTTAAGCCAGAGGAATAAGCAGCTAAAAAATAATTGACTACTCGTCGCTTAAACTCTTGAGCGCAGTTGAGAGCATAAAAAGGAATACCCAGTTGCCGACACACCGCCTGAGCGTCAGCCCATGGCTCTTTTTTTTCTTCTTGACCAGTAGACTGGTAATAATCATCAGGCCATAATTCTAAATAGACACCAATAACTTCATGCCCCTCCTCTTTAAGTAATTGAGCAGCCACTGCTGAATCCACACCCCCCGAAAGAGCGACAATAATTTTTTGTTTTCTATTTCGTTGCTTAGCTACTGCCATATTATTTCTCGCCACCACCTGGTAAAAAATTATGATACAATGGTTCGTAAATATCGTCACTAGGATCTAACCATAGCTCGGAAGAACAATCATCATTAGTAAAATGTATATCTTTAAGGCCACGGATAATAACTGCCGGCGTCTGCTCAGCACACTCCCCCATAGCATATACAGCTGCGGCTGCCAAAGAATCAACGATATTAGTTTGAGAAATTTTCATGGGCCGACCAAACAAATCTGGCTGGCCACGATAATCTCGGAGCGGCTGAAAACCAATATAAGCCAAACCAACCCCCACTACCCCCCTTCGCAAAGGCATAGAGCGGCTATCAGTTAAAATTAAGCCAAGATTAGACAAATTATAACGATGAAGTAAAACATCACGCCAGGCTTTATTAATTTTCTCTGGCTCTTGCGGCAATAAAATATAATAAGACGCGGCATTACTTTCATCAATGCCAGCCGACGGAGCTAAAACATAATTTTTAATAGTCAAAATAGCATAACCATGCGGCACCATTTCCCGCGGTAAATAACGATCGGCCTGACTAATAATCAATTGGTCTTTATCCTCCACGCTGTTTATGGCCACGGCCCGTCCTTCATACAGACTAACAATTTTGGAAGTAATAGCTAAAATATCGCCATCTCTAAGACCGCCCAAGCTGTCTAAACCCTCTATTAAGGCGCCTAAAGAATCATCTTGCGGCGGTTGAAGCAATCTAGTGTGAACAGTAATAAGTTCCATAATCTATAATTCATTATTAGTAATAGCCTCCCTAATTAAAGCCATAAGATCATAATAAAATTCTAAATTATTTAAACTGGCTAAACGGCAACCTAGTGGCTCTTGTATTTTATATAAATAATGTAAGTAACTTAACGAATAGCGCCGCAAAAGAGGTAAGCGAGAGTAAGGATTAATCGGCTCGTCTAATTGGGCAAATGAACTATTTCTAATGTTTGCTATTCGGTAAAACTCTCGTACTCGTCCTGCCCCATCAAGAAAATGCTTGTCAGACTGCCAAAAAAACAATCGGCCATGACGGCCTTCTCTAGTAGGAATAACACAATCAAACATATCTATGCCTCGCCTAACCGCTTCTACAATATTATCAGGATAACCTACTCCCATTAAATAACGAGTCTTGTTGCCAGGCAAAAGAGGCTCCAGCCATTCTAATACTTCGTACATCTGTTCCACTGTCTCCCCGACCGATAGCCCTCCAATATTATAACCATCAAAATCTAAAGCTACCATATCAGAAAGACTTTGTTCGCGCCATTGCCGATTAACTCCGCCCTGAATAACGCCAAATAGTAATGGCCTAGGCTGAGGCAAATTAAGGTAATGAGCCTTGGCTCGTTTAGCCCAGGCAGTAGTCCGTTCAACTGACTGACGGACTTTCGCTAGACTAGCCGGCAAAGCTAAACATTCATCCAGCGCCACCGCAATATCAACCCCGCAAGCCACTTGCATATCTAAAGATGTCTCAGGTGTTAGATAATAACGACGACCATCGCGTGGTGAGCTAAAATATACCCCATCAGCGGTTAATTTAACTAAATTATGGCTGTGTATTCGCCGACCGGTTAAAGAAAAAACCTGGAAACCACCGCTATCAGTTAAAATTGGACCCTCCCAGTCCATAAAATGATGCAGTCCACCAACCCGCTTAAAAGTATCAATGCCCGGATTTAATAGTAAATGATAGGTATTAGCTAAGATTAATGGCGCTCCCAATGTCCGTAATTCTTCAGTAGATAAATGCTTAACTACTCCTGAAGTAGCCACCGTCATAAAAACTGGTGTCTTAACCTGGCCATGAGCTGTGGCCAAAAGACCCAGCCGAGCTGCCGACTGATTAGATTGCTGTTCTAAAGTAAACATTGACAATAATTACTTTTGAATTTTTTTAACCGCTAGATACAGAACCCCGGGCTGCTCTGGATCAACTAACAGCGCTCGACCGGCTCGACTAGTCGGCAATTTCTTAGTAGACCAAGTTTTTCCTCCATCTAATGAACGATAAAAAGTAGTATTAGTGACATAATAAATCTCCTGACTATTATGAGGATTAATCGCTAAAGCATTAATGACTGTTTGACTCTCGGGAGTAAGTAATTCAATCTTGGTCCAGCTCTCCCCCAGATTAACAGACTTAAAAAGACCATAATCAGTAGCTAAATAAGTAACCGGCTGGTCTTCTAAAGAAATTGTTAAATCACGAAATTGGTTGCCAATCTGAAATTCCTCTAAGCTTTTATTAATATTCTCCCAAGTTGCTCCGCCATCGGTAGTTCTAAACAGTCCCTTACTGGCAGTAGCGGCAAACATCAAGCGGCTGTCTTTAGGGCTCATGACAATACGTTTTATGGTATCATTAAAACGCTGAACGACTTGCCAAGTTTCTCCTCGGTCATTGCTCTGTAAAATATCACCCCGCGAGGTCCCTAAAAAGACTACCCCGGAATTATAATGGTCAGTTAATAGACTGGTAATAACCACATCAGGCGCATTATCATAATAAACTTGTTTCCAAGTACGGTTGCAATCTTCAGAACGTAATAAACGATTGCCTGAAGCCGCAAAAATTAAACATTTATTATGATAATCAATAGCTACAGCCTGCACGTTAATACGTCCCAGACTAGCAGCTATTTGCCAATTCTGTCCTTCATCATAAGTAAAAGCTAAACCATTATCTAGACTGGCTAGATATAGAGCCCGATGGTCACTAGGGTCCATAACTAGCATATTAGCATCTAAAGAAGCAATACTGCCTGGATGACCGCTGTTAGTAGGGATCAAGCTAGCTGACTGCCAAGTATCGCCACGATTTCCACTACGAAAAACCCCGCCAATATCGGCTTGACTAGTTGGTTTATTAATGGCCGAACAACCGCTAAGACCAATTAACAAAATCAGCCCTAGAAATAGATAACGACCATGTTGCCGTAAAATAGACATAT
>CAZLFO010000020.1:0-8249 GCA_964558835.1 uncultured Gammaproteobacteria bacterium | reverse complement strand
GGGTAAAAGACGTTCAGGAGAAATAGTGCCATAAGAATAAAGACTAGAATACTCAGACCATAAAAAACCACTAGGATTAGCCACACCTTTGGGCTGATCTTTACCTAAAATAGTGGCATCAGTCCACTCCCAGACATTGCCAGCTATATCCCAGATAGTTGCGCCATTAGAAAGAGTAAGAGTACGCTGATTAATAGTACCATAAAGAGGGTCAGTACCATCCATAGCCGCACCTATACCGTCGCTATTGCCTCGAGGAATTTGACCAGAACCTATTTGACCTGAAGACCAATTGGCCGGTTGCAGTTCAATATTACGGGCTATGGTTAGCCATTCATCTTCAGTTATCAAGTGAGCTCCAATGGACTCACATTCACTTTTGGCATTAGGCTGGGTAATATTAACCCAAGGGGTACCGCTAATCCGAGATTCAGGTTCATAGCTAGCATTATAGGTTTGGTTACCATTGTCTTGACCTTTGATTTTAGCTTCATACTGCATCACACAAAAGGTGCGGGTATGATATAAAGTATTGCCTGGTACTCTAACCCAGTAAGGGGGACAATCATCAGGGATGGTTTCTTCCTCATAGATTAGTTCATAGTATTGAGGATTAACTACAGTAGAGTAAAGATAATGTTTACTGTCTTTAGGATCATCAGGGATTTTAGCAAGATACGTATTAACTCCGCAGGTAGAAGAAATACCGAGGTCACTAAGACAAAGACCGCCAATAATCCCTGTCGAGGTAGGTGATAAGGGATAGGCGCCAACATCAGCATAATACATCTCTAGAGCTAAAGAGAGATTGTGGATATCACTTAACCTGCGAGAGTCGCGAGCTTTAGAGCGAGCGCTATTTAGAGCAATAGTAGAGAGAGTAGATAGTAAACCAATGATGGCAATAACTACGAGAAGTTCAACTAAAGTAAAAGCATTCCTATGGTTAGGAAAAGGTGATTATTTTTTAAAAATATTAGCTTGGCAGGGATAACTAATCATGAATGGTCAATTACTTATATTATGAGGGTATTATAACAAAGGGTGAGAGATAAGTAAAAATTATTAACTAAATTATATTAAGAACATCGCATCACCATAGCTAAAAAAACGATAATTTTCAGCTATAGCAGCAGCATAGGCTTTTTTAATTAAATCGGTGCCAGCCCAGGCAGAAACCAACATCATTAAACTAGATTTAGGTAAATGAAAATTAGTTATTAATCCAGATAAAAGCTGGAATTCAAAACCAGGATAAATGAATAAATCAATAGGCGCTAGCCAATCATCGGTAGCTGGGCGATCTATAAACTGAGCCACTACCCCCTCCAGCACCCTCACTGAGGTGGTTCCAACAGCAATTAAACGTCGTCCTTCTTTATGGTATTTTACTAACTGGTTAATCTTTGAAGCGCTTATATCTACTAACTCTTCATGAAGACGCTGTTCTTTAATATTTTCACTTGTTACTGGTCCAAAAGTACCTAATCCTATATGAAGCGTAACCTCTACTATCTCTATCCCCCTTGCCTTAATACGCTCTAATAATTCTTTAGTAAAATGTAGACCAGCAGTCGGGGCAGCTACTGAACCAACCTTATTATCCTTGGCATAAACTGTCTGATAATCCTTAACAGCCTGTTTAATAATTGCCTCGTCAGCTTTAATATATGGCGGCAACGGCATCTCCCCAATAGTATAAATAGTTGACCAAAAATTACTCCCCGTCTTATTAAATTCCACAATAAAAACGCCATCCGCTTCCTCCCCGATAATCTGCCCAGTTAAATCTGATGAAAAATTAATTATTAGCCCTATTTTTGGCCGATTACCCCCAATAAGACAACGCCATCTTTCCTGCTGAGCAGAGCTAGCTAATTTATGCTCTAATAGCACCTCTATCTTGCCGCCGGTCCCTAATTTATGGCCCATTAATCTGGCCGGTAAAACCTTGGAATTATTAATAATTAAAATATCTTGCGGCTGTAAAAATTGCGGTAAGTTAGAAAAAATAGTTGATTGCCATTTGCCAGTTTGCCGATCAACCACCATAAGCTTAGCTCTATCTCGTGGTTCAATTGGCGACTGAGCAATTAACTCCGGTGGCAGAAAATAATCAAAATCAGCCAAATCCATATTAAAACAAACTATCTGGTGGCTGGCGATTTAAATGTTTATATGCTCTAGCGGTAACTTTACGGCCCCGCGGCGTCCTCTCTAAAAAACCCAGTTGCAGTAGATAGGGCTCATAAATATCTTCAATAGTTATTAATTCTTCCCCAGTAGCCGCAGCTAAAGTATTAAGGCCAACCGGGCCACCAGCAAACTTGTCTATAATAGTTTCTAATAAAAAACGGTCCATATTATCTAAACCAAGATTGTCAATGGCTAATAAATCAAAAGCTTGACGACAGAGATCTTCGGTAATGACTCCACTGCCTTTTACTTGGGCATAATCTCTGACTCTTTTTAACAAACGATTAGCAATCCGCGGCGTGCGTCTAGCCCTTGCAGCAATTAAATGGTTAGCCGAAGGTTCTAACTCTATCTGTAGAATTTCGGCACTGCGTTTTATTATTTTCTCTAGGTCCTCAACCTCATAAAAATCTAGCCGGTAAACCATGCCAAAGCGATCTCTTAAAGGCGCTGAGAGTAAACTAACTTTAGTAGTTGCGCCAATTAAGCTAAAATGCGGTAAGTCTAAACGTAAAATTCGCGCTGACGGCCCTTTACCCAAAACTATATCTAGCGCTCCATCTTCCATGGCCGGATAAAGAATCTCTTCCACACTACGCGGCAGACGATGAATCTCATCAATAAACAGCAAATCCCCATCTTGTAAATTAGTTAAAATAGCGGCTAAATCACCAGCCTTTTCAATGGCTGGGCCCGAAGTTACTCGCAAATTAGCTCGCAGCTCATTAGCAATCACATGGGCCAAAGTAGTTTTCCCTAACCCCGGAGCGCCATACAATAAAACATGCTCAATATTGTCGCCCCGTGATTGAGCCGCTTGTAAAAAAATTTCTAAACTTTGATGAATGGCTGGCTGACCAATATAGTCCGCAAGAGTCTGAGGCCGTAAACTTAAATCTAAGGCTTCATCGCTATCTGAGGCTAAATTAGCGGCCAGCAGGTCATTGGAAGATATTTTTTTAAAATTTTTAGATAAAGTCATGCTAAAATAATTTTGGTTCTTCACTAAAACCGCTCACCGTTTTCTTGGCTGGCGGTAATGTCTCGCCACTAGGCGCACTATCTGGTGATTTTTTTTGAGGAAACTCCCCTTCTAAAGCCCGTTCCACAATTTGTTTAGTTTCAGGAGAAAAATCGGCTTCCATCATCCACCGCAAAAAACCAGGATCAACCTTAGCTACTTCCGCTAGCGCTCTATCTTTATATTTAGAAAAATTAAGGTAAGCCTCACCACTTCGCCAATAAAACCTTTTTTCTTCATCAACATAGCGATCATCTGGCGCTTCGCTAATTTGTCTAATAAGCTCATAATCATACTTAGCTAACTGCTGATCTAATATCTCCACACTCGCTTGAACATCGGCTAGAGCGCTATGGGCGTTAACTAGTTCTTTTTGGCAATAATATTTATAAGCCGCCGCTAAATCTCTCGGCTCCATTGCATGGTAGATAATTTTACTATCAATAACCTGCTTTTTAGTATAATTGAAATCATAACCAGCCCTTAAAAATTCCCGCCGCAACATCGGCAAATCAAAATTAGCCACATTAAAACCCCCATAATAACAATCATTAAATATGTCCCAAATCTCTTGGGCTCGCTGGCGAAATAAAGGTTTATCTACCAAATCAGCATTAGTCAAACCGTTAATAGCCGTTACTTCACTGGGAACATCTATTTCAGGATTAAAAAAAATATCCTTTTCAATAACTCGACTATTGGGCATGATTTTAATAAAGGCTAGCTCAATAATGCGGTCATAAGCTAAAGCCAGACCAGTTGTTTCCAGATCAAAAATAACCAGCGGCCTATCCAAATTCATCGTGCTTAAAATGTGCTTAAAATTAAGCATAGTCTATTTTACGCAGGCGCTAAACTGTCTATTAAGATCACGAGATAAGCTCAAAAAATCACTTAATTCCTTGGCTTGAGATGTATATAGTTTTTGCCTTGTTGCTTGGTTTTGACTGATATAATTATTTAACATTAATTGCCTTTGGGTAGGATCCTTCTCCGCAAAATAAGCCCGACGAAACTGAACAGTAATTGGGGCCATAGCTGAATAATATTGCTGATTATTTTCTTTAACACTTTTTATATATTTCTCGTTATTGACTTGCATAGTTTGAAATACCTGTTTCTGACAATCATTCATGGTAGTTAATCGCTCTACGCGAGCAATACGCGCTTTCTCAAAAGGAGAAGCAGAAGGCTCATCTGGCTTGGTGCACTGTAAATCTAAAACCAGGGCGGTCGGATCGCATTTATCTGGCGCGCCACATAATCCATTTTTAATAGCAAAAATAGCATCAGTCGCTTCCTTCTCACTTAGGGTCTTGGTCAAAAATGGTAATTGACCAGCCTTAACGGCATTAGAAAAAATGCCTGGCTTATCAATAAAGTGATAGTTAAATAAAATATCGTCGGCTTTGCTGAGGTTATAAACTTTAGGGTCGAACTTGGTAATATTAATAGCACAATTAGATGCCGCTTGAGAGACCGGCACCCTATGTTGACCCCACTGCCAACCAATAAAGCCTAAGATGGCAACGAAAACAAAAGATAAATAAATTTTTTTCATATGCCTAAGTAATAAAAATAATAATTAAAATTATAAGTAAAAACTAGCTACATTATAGCAAATTTCTGGGTTGACGGCTAATCCAATAAAGACTTGAAGCAATTAGCCAAAAATATACTATCCCGCTATGAAGGCTCCACCACCAATGATCCATAAATAAAAGCCAAATAAAACTGACGGCAAGTGGCCAGATTACTCCTGATAAACGTTGACCGGCAGACCACAAAATTGTTATAAGCCCCATTACCAACCAGACAAAACCAAGAAGACCAATTTCACTAATAATTAACAGAAAAGAATTGTGGACTGGCTGGTAATCCCAGGCTGGCCTAACTAGATTATCTTGCTTACTTAAAAATCCGGTATAATTCCCCAGACCTACGCCAAGCCAGGGGTGCTGTTTAATAACTGTCAAAGCCGTTACGTAACTCTCCTTGCGCTCCACTAAGGATTTCTGCTCTAGCCGCGGTTCACCGGAAACTCTGCTACGACCCAAATCCCGAAATGGCCACAACCATAGACTAGACCATAGTAATAATCCTAAAAAAAACATAATTAAAAAATGCCGGCGGTGACGATCCCGACGCTGACTAATTATTAAACTTATTATCCAGCCCAAAAAAATAGCTAGCCAGGCTGCTCGACTCCAGCTAGCTAAAGAGACTAGCGACCATAATCCTACTGAAGCAAACAGTAAAAAGCGCGACAAATTACTATCATAATATTGGCTTGCAACCATAATAAAAATAATAACTAAAGCCATCAGGGCTCCCAAAATATTAGGATGATCAAAGCTGCCATAAGCCCTAAGCCAACGTCCAGTAACCTCGCCAGCTACATTAGTGGACTCAATAACTGCTACCCCTAAATCACCGGGATGATGACTGGCTAATCCTAGCCATTTATTGGCTGAGGCAGTCTGGCTCACAAATTGGCCTAAGCCTAAAATAGCGGGAAAAATAAAACTCACCATTAACAGGGTAGACCAACGACGCCAGGGCCATTGAAGATAACCCAATAAAAAATACCATCCCCCGCTCCACACAATAAGACGCAGTAAATAAAAAATAACAAGCGGTCCCGTCACCTTATTTACTGCCAAGCTAATAGCGCTAATTAGCCATAAACCGCTAAGCCAAATTAAATAGTATTTTTTACTACCATCCTTAACTGAAGCTAATTTAGGTTTACCCAGTTTGAGCGCCAAACAGCTAAAGACTAATAAAATATCGCTTAAATATATACTAATTGTGCCATATTCCCAAAATTCTCCCCCCAACTGTCCGGGACGAATAATCCAGCGGGTAGACCATGGTAAAATTAATACTAAAATAGTAGCTAAAATATGCCCTAGCTTTATCCAGCGATTCGGATGCGGCCGTCTTACTGGTTTATCCACTTTAATTACTTCCTGCTTGCCTAGCGCTAAAGCCTCTAATTTTTGCCTTAATTTATCGCGATAATGTTCACGTCGGTCAATAATGTGCAGCTTGATAACTTCTTTCGTAACAACCACCCGCTCATCAATATTCATTAAAGCACGAACCCCGGCTGGTAGAAACTTCTGCTGCCAATAGGCTAAAGGAGCCTCCCATATTTTGGCTCGAAAAATACCTAACCGAGAGAAGAAACTGGCTATTTTTTGCCAACACCGGCCCTGAGCCCGGCTAATAATACTAACACGCCAATTAGGTAAATAAGTTTTTAGCCAGGCATTACTTTTAATAATTTGCTGGTAATTTATCCCCTGTTCAACTAACGGCCGTAAATTAGCTAGCCAGTAAATATAATACCAATCAGGGTAGCCATCTTTATCCGGCAACTTAAACCGGTCCAACCGCAAATCACTGCTAGCCAACCAAAAACTTAAGCAAATTTTGTCGCTTCGCTCTTTGTCGGTCGGCCGTAACCCAGCGACTTGCATCATTAAATTAGCCCAAAAACGACAAAACCATAAAGAACCGGGTCTAGTAACAATAAATAGATCAATATCACTATCAGCCCGTAAATTATAAGAACCCATTACATTAGCTAAAGCAATAAACTGAATACCTGGCAACCAACGCAACCACTTAGCTACTTTTTTAGCCCGTTTAATCTTAGCTATAGTTAGGGGATAACGCTCAAGTCGGCAATCAACTGTCCCAACCTCACCAGGCAAAAAATAATAACCCCAGCGCTGTTGCAGTTTACCCTCATCTACTAATTTTTCTATTTCTCGTTTGACCACTAATAATTCCTCCTTGTCTGGTAAAAATGACCAAATTTCCCAAATAGTTAACGGATATTGAAATAATGAAAAATAAACTACCGTCTCTATAATGGCTGATTCTAATGTCCAAGCATTTTGTTGCCGTCGTTCGACGAAACGGCTAGTCATAAACTACTCTTCATTGGGCCGTTCTAAAGCTACCGGCTCAACTTGATGGTCATTACCAGTAATTTTAACCATATCTCGATCCACTTTTTTAAACTCTTGATAGGCCTGATTATAATGATTGACCGCTGTCCCTAGACTGCCTCCCAAACGACGTAAAAAATCTTCATAGCTATTAAGATGGCGGGCTAATTTTTCTACATTACTTTTAATAATTTTAGCATTCTCCTCAATCTGCAGAGCCTTAAGTCCCTGTAGGACAGTCTGAAGATAAGCTAAAAAGCTAGTTGGCGATACAATGATGACATGTCTATCACGAAAAGCATATTCAATTAGGTCGCGCGTATCAATCTGTACAGCCCCAACTTTATTAACTAATAAATCATAATAAATAGCCTCAGAGGGAATAAACATAAAAGCAAAATCCATTGTTCCCGACTCTGGCCTGACATATTTACTGGTTTCATCAATTCTATTTTTTAGATCCTGACGGAATAATTTTTCTAACCGCAACCGCTCTCCTGGGTCGCTGGTATTGATAATTTTTTCATAATTTTCTAAAGAAAATTTGGAATCAATGGGGATAATTTTATCTTTAACAAAAATAACTGCATCTACTATTTCTCCATTAGCAAATTGATATTGCATTTGGAAAGTCCCGGGAGGTAAAACATTTTTGAGAATTTCCTCCAGAAAATATTCACCCAGCACTCCCCGTTGCTTAGGGTTGCGTAAAATATCCTGTAAATTTTGTAACTGGCCGGAAAAACCTAAAATTTGTTTATTACTAGCCTGGAGTTCAGTGAGATTTTTTGTAACATCGGTTAATAGTTTATTAGACTGATTAGCAATAGACTGCACTGCATTCATTGTGTTTTGGTATTGATTCTGGCTAACCTGGTAAGTCTCACGTAATTTTTCATCAACCAAAACCCTCAGCTCATTATTTTGGTTGACCAGAGCTTCCATTTTCTCATTAAGAGCCGCTATTTTCTCACTATTAGCTCCGCGCCCAGCTGCTAACCGAATTAAAGCAATAATGGCTAGGACAATTCCTATGGCTAAAATAATTTCTATAGTCATATTATATTTGT
>CAZLFO010000019.1:0-8288 GCA_964558835.1 uncultured Gammaproteobacteria bacterium | reverse complement strand
TGTTGTTGGGTGGAGTAAGTATTGAAAATAGCTTAGCTATTGCTGGTGACGTGGTCAGCAATAAGGTTTATCAAAAATTGGTTCAACAAACCATTAAAGAAGTTGAGGACGGCAATTCTATTTCTACAATTTTTTTAGATAGTCCATTAGTTCCCAAAATGGTATCTCATATGATGCAAGTAGGTGAGGGTACTGGTAAATTGGATGTTGTCTTTACTAAAATTTCCGAGTTTTATAACCGGGAAATAGATAATGCCTTAGCTAATGTAATGAGTCTAATGGAACCGCTTATTATGATTATACTAGGTATTGGGGTTGGTGTAATGGTGGCTGCAGTTATTATGCCGATGTATACTATGGTTGGTAATTTTTAGTATTATGCCTAGATCAGCCTTTACTTTAGTTGAGTTGTTAGTAGTAATAGCCATTATTGGTATTTTATCTACTTTGTCGGTGGTGTCTTTTAATAGTGCCCGTCAAAAATCTCGTGATACACGCCGTGTAGCCGATATTAGACAAATTCAAACTGCCTTAGAGATGTATGCCTTTAATCGTCTTGATGGGTTATATCCTATTACTTCTTCTGCTAATATCCAGGGATTTTGTTTAGATGGTAGCCAGGCGGGATTTGTTGCTAGTTGCGGTGAGCCTATTTTTTTAAAAAAAATTCCGGCTAATCCTCAACCCGGAGGAAGGAATTATATATATAACAGTAGTAATGGAATGTCCTATACCTTAACTTACGAGCTAGAAGGAAAAACTGGTTCTTTGAACCCTGGGCCAGCCACGGCTACCCCCTGGGCTATACAATAATTTTTTTTATTGTATAATATAAAATATCATTTTTATTTTTGTATATTAATTTTATAATTTTATGAAAAAGGGTTTTACTTTAGTTGAGCTTTTGGTGGTCATTGCCATCATTGCTATATTATCTACCTTATCCGTGGTAGCGCTCAATAGCGCTAGAGCTAAGTCACGTGATGCCCGCCGCCAGTCTGATATTAAGCAGATTAGGACAGCGCTGGATATGTATTATGATAGTAATAATCAACAGTATCCAGCTGGGACCAATGCACAGCTTGGGAAAACTGATTATGCTTGTTTAACTAGCGCTGGTTGGGCCACATCGGGTTGTACTAGTAATGTTTTGATGCAAAAGGTACCAACGGATCCATTAACAGGACGAAATTATACTTATAGTGTGGGTACTAATAATAGTGATTATACAATTCAGTATAATTTGGAAAGCACTACAACTACTAGCACCGCCACTTCAAACACTAATGGATAGTATTATAATTTAGATAAATAATTTTATGAAAAAAGGTTTTACTTTAGTTGAGCTTTTGGTGGTCATTGCCATCATCGCTATACTATCTACTTTATCCGTGGTAGCACTCAATAGCGCTAGAGTTAAAGCGCGTGATGCCCGCCGCCTATCTGATATTAAACAGATTAGGACAGCGCTGGAAATGTATTTTGATAGCAATATGGCATATCCGGACCCTACTGCATCTACTACGATTGGCACTGGTAGTTATGCTTGTTTAACTAGCAATGGGTGGAAGGATAATACTTGTGCTGGTGGGGGTACTATTTTTATGCAAAAGGTGCCTGGCGATCCTCAGAGTTCTCGGGATTACAAATATGCTAAGGTAGACGCTACGCATTACCGGATATCTTATTACTCTGAAAGTGGTTCAGCCACCAAGACAGCTACTGAGTCTAGCATGGAATAAGTTAGGAAAAATAATTATATTGTTTTCCATAAATAGAGGCTAGCTAATGGTGGCCTCTATTTTTGTATTATTTGTGATTTATTGGTTGTAGTTGTTCCAGTACTTAATTATTGCTATAATAGTAGCAGTGAATATGGGATTATTAATTATTGGTATAATTTTTAGTTTTTTATTAGGCTCAGCTCTGGGTAGTTTTGTGCATTGCTGGGCTCATCGTTTATATAGCGGGGAGGGTTTCCGTCGTCATTCTTATTGTCCGCAATGTGGCCAACTTCTAGCTTGGTATAACAATATTCCTATTTTTAGTTATTTACGGTTAAAGGGTAAATGCGCCTCATGTCATAAAAAAATTCCTCAGGATTATTTCTGGAGTGAATTATTGGCTGGTAGCTTATTCGTTATTGCTTTTCTGGCAGCTTGGTACCATTTAGGTGGAGAGGAGGGGATATGGGTGGCTATTGCTAGTATCAATGGGTGGCTGGTAGCCCTGCAGGCTATTGTTGGTTTAGTTATTTTAATGTTGGTTTTCTGGACTGATTATTGGTGGCTTGCAATATTTACTGGGCCACTTTTAATGGGTGGAATTATTGTTGGTTTACTAAGGTGGTTGACAGGCGAGTCGTTGGTGAATATGGTTCTGGGGGGGCTGGTTGGTGGTTTATTTTTTGCTTTACAGTTTTGGGCCTCTAAGGGTCGATGGATTGGTGAAGGAGATATTTATTTAGGAATATTTTTAGGCATTTGGCTCGGCTGGCCGTTAATTATTTTAGCTATCCTGGGGGCTTATATTTTAGGGGCAATTATTGGTTTATTGCTAATTGCTATGGGACGCAAGGCCTGGACATCTAAATTACCCTTAGGGGTATTTTTAGCGCCTAGCGGTTGGCTATGTTTTTTGTGGGGACAACCAGCCATGGAAGCTTATCTTCATTTAATAGGCGTGGCTAATTAAATAGATGAAATTTTTTAAAAGAACTACAATTATTTTACTTATCATGGGGGTTGAGTTTTTTTGTGGTTATAAACTAACATCCCTAGCTGGCGAGGGAGATAATTTATTTGGTTGGGCCTGGAATTCACAGGGGGGGTGGATTAGTTTTAATAATTGTATTTATGGTGAAACTTGTAGTGGGTATAGTTATGGTGTTAAGTTAGATGAAGATGATCTTACTTTATCTGGCTATGCTTGGAGTGATAACGTGGGTTGGATTAAGTTTGATAACTCTGGAACAGTGGGTTATAGCTATCCAGCAGGAGGATTTCCTCAACATGGTGCAAAGCTTGATTTGGATAATAGAATATTTAGTGGTTGGGCCCAAATTTTATCTTTAGGTGACGATGGTTGGGTGAAATTGGCTAAAGATAGCCACGACAGCGGGCCAAATTATAATGTTTCTTTAGAGCTAGATGGTAAATTACGTGGCTGGGCCTGGAACAATATGCTCGGCTGGATATCTTTTAATTCGGCGGATTGGACAGGCAACACTATTGTTTATTATGTCACTGGTCGAGCGCCATTTGTACCTAGCAATGTAACAGTGACCCCAGATAGTTTATCCGGTTGTGATACTTTAAATATTAATTGGCAGCCGAGTTTATATGCTAATACATATTGGATTTATCGGGCAGCAAGTTCGTCATTTACACCAACTACCAGCAATTTAGTGGCTAGCACCACTAATACTAATTTTAGCAACAATGGATTAAGTCTAAATACTGACTATTATTATCATATTGGAGCTAGTAATTTTTTTGGTACAGTATATACACCCGCCAGTAGTCATGGCCGCACTAGAGCAATTTGCGGCATTCAAATTATTGCCGGCCAGGGTAGTTGCTTAAGTGGTGACCCTTCCATTATTAAACTGAATTGGCAGGCGCCCCACTTAGCCCCAGGTGTTACTATCGATCATTATATAATTACACGCTGTCAAGTAACAGAGAGCGAGGATTGTTTGAGGGTTTTAGATTCACACTTTATTAATATAGCTACTACTAGTGATTGCTATTTGGTGGAGCCAAGCGATTATGATAACCCTCCACCTTCAGTTGGGGCGACATCTACTCTTCATTGTATAGGTAACGACTGTCATTGCTGGGAAACCTTTACTGGTGATGAAGTAG
Source organism: uncultured Gammaproteobacteria bacterium (assembly GCA_964558835.1). Taxonomy (GTDB): domain Bacteria; phylum Patescibacteriota; class Patescibacteriia; order Patescibacteriales; family Patescibacteriaceae; genus UBA1359. The sequence continues at coordinate 4,422 of CAZLFO010000019.1, read as the reverse complement.
ATAAACAGTATGTTTATAAGATCATAGGGGTGGATCAATATGGTCAGAGCGGCGATGAGACTAATCCTGATGCTTTGATTCAAATTTTCCCTTGCGCCCGACAGAAAAGTTGGTATTGGGAAGAGCAAAATCCAGCCACGTCTAGCCCGTAAAATATGACAATGTTTAGCCAAAAAAAATATATTGTTCCAGCTTTTACTTTAGTAGAATTGTTAGTGGTTGTTGGTATTTTTGTTTTTATAGCATTAGCTACGGTAGCGAATTATCAGTCTAATAATCGGCAATCTCAATTGACAATGGCTACTCAGGAATTAGCTACCAACATAAAATTAACTCAAAGTTATGCTTTAGGCTCTCAAGAGTTTGTCAGCTCCTCTGACCCTAGTCATAATGGAGAGATACCGGCCGGTGGATGGGGCATCCATTTGTCACAAGCTAGCCCTACTATCTATCAGATCGTAGCTGATTTTAATGATGATCATGTTTGGAATAGTGGCTCTGATGGATTATTTAAGACCATCACCTTACCAGAGAAGATAACCATAAGGGATATTTTATATAATTCATCATCTGTTGAGGGTTCAGATATTTTTTTTCAACCGCCTGACCCTAAAACCTTTTTAAATGGTAACCAAAATGGTAATGTAATGATCATTCTTTATGATGATGTATTAGCTACTACTAGCAAGGTAACAGTAAACTTTTTTGGTTTAGTAGAAATTAATTAACTAAAAGATGCAACGACAATTTTCTACAGCGCCAGCCTTTTCTTTAATTGAATTACTTGTATCTATGGCTATTATAGGTATTGGGCTTTTAGGTATCTCTTCTTTAGCCGCTCAGAATATACGGGTACAATATTTTAACCGCAACAGTTTAATATCGGCTCAATTAGCTCAGGAAGGTTTAGAGTTAGCGCGGAATTTGCGTGATAACGATTGGAAGTCATCAAGTCCTATTACTTCTAGTTCATCTTTGGAGGGCCTTTATAGTGATTTATTTACTATTGATTATTTGGGTAATATTAGCTCCTATTCTTCCCCCCAGGATGTGCCTTTCTTAAATATTGATAATAATAGTTTTTATAGCTATGGCCTCGTCGGAACATCAACGTCTTTTAAGAGATATGTAACTAGCCAATGTCAAGATAATTATTGTCTATTGAGTTGTGTAGTTGCTTGGCAGGCTGAGGGACAGTCGGGGAGTTATCAAGTAGATAGTTATCTATATGCCTGGCATTAGGTATACAAAATTGTCTGGCTTTACTTTAGTAGAGGCAATGGTGTCAGTAGCTATTTTTGCTATTTTGATGGTTAGCGCTACTGATATCTTTTTGTCCATTGTAAGGTCGCAGCGTAATACTTTGTCTTCTAAAAATGCCCAGGAAGCTGTTAATTATGCTCTTGAAATTATGTCTAAGGAATTGCGGATGGCTAAAGTAGATGATGGATATTGCGAAGCAGCTCAAAAAGTGTATGCTGTTTTTGATGAAAATGGCCAGCCAGTTGAAAGTGAAGATGGTCCCACCATTAAATTTCGTAATTATGAGGATAAATGTGTAGTTTATGAACTAGACAATGCCGGTGGTCGCTTGAAAGTGACCCGTGATGGTTCTTGGGCTTATATGACACCAGCCAATATTACTATTAGTGACCTCAGTTTTTATGTCCAACATGGTAATATACAAAATGAGCAACCGCTGGTTACAGTTCGTTTTATTTTAAGTTATTTTAATAGTGAGGCGGGGCAGCAGACTATGCAGGTTCAAACTTCTATTTCTTCTAGATCTTATGAAAATTATGAATTTGGTGGTTAAACAATTTTTGTCTTATAAATTGTCATCTCGGCGGTCAGGAGTTATTATGATTATTAGTTTTTTAATCATTACTGGTGCTTTTATTATTGCTTTATCTATTGCTACTTTAGTTATGATAGCTATTAATATTAGCCGAACCCAGAACGATTCGGTGCGGGCCTATTTTGCTGCTGATAGTGGGATAGAGCGAGCTCTGGCTTTTGATAAATCGCCAGGAGGCACTATTGATACTCAGAATTGCGGACCAGGTGAAAAAAATTATCTCTGTTGTGACCAGCGGGGTGAATGTTTATTTTTTGACCAAACTATTCCAGGCCATGAAAGTGATGGGGCTGTTTCTGGTTGTTATGATTGTAATGACGTAGAACCTGAAGAGGTAATTGAAGATAGCGGGCAAACTTATAAAATTATTTATCAAGGAGTTAGTGTTGATAATAGCCAGTTAACATTAGAAAGCATTGGCAGTTCGCACGGAGTAAAGCGCGCCATTAGATTAACTATTATTCGTACTTCTGGCTGTGTACCGCATTGTAAAGATGAAGATGATAACCCGTATGACTGTGGTTATAATGGTTGTAATGGTTTTTGCGGACAGTGTGAGGCTGATCAACATTGTATAAATCATTATTGTGTCGATGAATAAAGAGTTATTGCCAATTCAAGAAAGAATTAAAAAATTACGCGCCGAGATTGAGGAAGCGCGCTATGCTTATCATGTTTTAGATAAAGATTTAATAGACGAAGGGGTTTTAGACAGTTTAAAAAATGAGTTATTTCAATTAGAACAAGCTTATCCGCAGTTTATTACCCCAGATTCGCCCACTCAGCGGGTAGGGGGAAAGGCTTTAGATAAATTTGTTAAAGTAGTCCATGACTATCCCATGATTTCCCTTTATGATGCTTTTTCTGAAGAAGATATGTTAGCTTGGGAGGAGCGTAACCGCAGTTTTCTCAAAAAGCCGCTTTCAGATGATTATTATGTGGAGCTTAAATTAGATGGTTTGGCTATTAGCTTAAAGTTTGAGGCAGGGCTTTTAGTTCAGGGTGCGACGCGAGGTGATGGGCAGATTGGTGAGGATGTTACTGCTAATGTTCGAACAATTGCTAGTATTCCTTTACGTTTACGTTGTCCCAGTGAAGCCTCTCTTTCTTCTCTTGGTTTTAGCGCATCTGACATTAAAGATCTCTATAATTTTATTAACCATAAAGTTATTGAAATTAGAGGGGAAGCTATTATTACCAAAAAGAATTTAGCAGATATTAATCGTCGCTATGCGCAAGAGGGGCGTCCGCTTTTGGCTAATGCCCGTAATGCTGTGGCTGGTTCTATCCGCCAGCTTGATCCTCGAGTCACTGCGGAACGCAAATTAGATTTTTATACTTATGATTTATTGTTTTCTGGCCTTACTCGGGGAGAATTAGTGCGGTGGCGGCATCAAGCTGATCAGTTAGCTAGATTATTAGGCTTTAAGACAGCTAAACAAAATAAATGGTGTCATGGCCTGCCGGAAGTTTTTGCCTATTACCGTCAGATTGAAAAGACTAGAGAATCTTTGCCTTTTGAAGTAGATGGCGTGGTGGTTAAATACGACGATTTAAAATTATGGGAGGCACTGGGAGTAGTGGGTAAAGCTCCGCGGTATATGATGGCCTATAAATTTAGTGCTAAGCAAACAACTACTAGATTATTAGATGTTCAGTGGCAGGTAGGACGGACCGGTGTATTGACACCGACAGCTATTTTAAAGCCGGTTAAGGTTGGCGGTGTTACTATCTCTCGTGCTACTTTGCATAATTTTGATGAGATTAAACGTTTATCAGTAAAAATTGGAGATACGGTTATTATTGAGCGAGCTGGTGATGTCATTCCTAAAGTTGCGGGTGTGCTACCTAAACTGCGGAGTGGTGATGAGCGACCTATTATACCGCCTAAATATTGTCCTTTTTGCGGTAGTGTTATTAAAAAAGTAGCAGGTGAGGTAGCCTATCGTTGTCCTAATTTAGATTGTTATGCGGTGACTTTGCGGCGCTTACGACATTGGGCCAGCCAAGAAGCTGCTGGCTGGGATGGTTTTGGGCCGAAAATTATTGAGCAGTTGTTCAAAAATGGTTTAATAAAGGATATTGCTGATTTTTATGATTTAACGGTTGACCAATTAAAGATTTTACCGGGATTAGGAGATAAGTCGGCCAATAATTTAGTCGCAGAGATTCATCGCAAAAAAATTTTGTCTTTAGATAGACTGATTTATGGTCTGGGCATTCATCAGGTAGGGCAAGAAACAGCGGCCACCATAGCTAATTTTTTGGCTCATCGGTTGGCTAATGCATCTTATAAGGCATTACCTGAGGAGATATTTACCATCGGTCAAGCAATTACCATAGAAGAGTGGCAAACATTATCAGATATCGGGCCCAAGGTAGCTGAAGCTTTATTTAACTGGTTTCACGATAATTACAATTATGATTTGATGTGTCGGTTAAGTAGACAGGGAGTAACTGCTGTGTGGGAAGAAAAATTAGCTTCTCAGACTCTCAGCGGTAAGACTTTTGTTTTCACTGGTCGGCTTAACAGTTTGACACGGGCTCAGGCCGAGGCTAGAATA
>CAZLFO010000018.1:0-8371 GCA_964558835.1 uncultured Gammaproteobacteria bacterium | reverse complement strand
GCCAACTTTTTCTATACGTAAGGAGCTTATTAAACAAGCCGAAAAAGAAGCTGATGAAGTAGAACGACAATATGAAGATGGACTTCTTACAGATAGTGAACGTTATGAAAAAATTATTCAGCTGTGGACCGCAGTTAAAGATAAAATTACTGCCATTTGTATGGAGAATTTGGACCAAGATGGCCCAGTATATTCAATGATTAAATCAGGGGCTCGTGGTTCCTGGGCTCAACTGACGCAGATTATTGGCATGAAAGGACTGGTGACAGCACCTAATGGTGAGATTATTGAATTGCCGATTAAGGGTAATTTTAAAGAAGGTTTTGATGTCCTAGAATATTTTATTTCTACTCATGGGGTGCGTAAGGGTTTGTCCGATACAGCTTTGCGTACAGCTAATGCTGGCTATTTAACTCGTCGTCTAGTTGATGTAGCTCAAGATTTAATTATTAAAGAAGATGACTGTGGTACTAAAAATGGGGTTATTATTACCGCAGAAGATAGTAAGATTATTGGCCGCAGTTTAGTTAAGAGAATTACCGGCCGTTATCTTAGCGCTGACCTTAAAAATTCAGCTGGCAAGGTTTTGTTAAAGAAAGATCAGCTAGTAGATGAAAATATTGCCCTTGAACTTGAAAAAGAAGATATTCCTCAAGCTGAAATATATTCAGTTTTAACTTGTGAATGTCAGAGGGGTCTATGTAAAAAATGTTATGGTTATGATTTAGCCTACAATAAAGTTGTGGAAAAAGGAGCGGCGGTTGGAGTCATGGCCGCTCAATCGATTGGCGAGCCGGGCACTCAGTTAACTATGCGGACATTCCATACTGGTGGTGTGGCAAGTCAGGAGGATATTACTCAGGGGTTGCCTAGAGTAGAAGAAATATTTGAAGCTCGTGCACCTAAACGTTGTGCTTATATCGCCGGCGTGAGTGGAATAGTAACCGTAGAAGAGACCAAGAAAACTATTGACCCTAAAACTAATGAGGTTATTGGAGGTGGGTCAAATAAGATAATTAATATTAGCTATGAGGGAGAAGAAGTGGATAAATATTATTTCTTTGGTAATTCTAAATTAAATCAGCTGAAGTTAGCCAAGGGTAGTCCGGCAGACAATATTAAAGTAGCCGTTTCGGAGGGCGATATGGTAAATGTTGGGACAAAATTATTTAGCCTTGGCCGTAAGATTACTAAAGCGACTCGTCCTGGCAAGGTGGTCATGGGCTTAAATTATGTGGGAGTTATTGTCTCTGTTCCCAAGGTTAAGGAATATATTATTCCTAAAAATTTAGCCATCATTGTTCATAATGGACAGAATGTCCAAGTGGGTGAGCAACTAACTGAAGGTAGTCTTGATTTAAGACAACTTTATGAGCTTAAAGGACAGATAGCTACTCAAAAATATATTATTCAAGAAATTCAGCGAGTTTATTCGTCACAAGGCCAAGCGCTTAATGATAAACATATTGAAATTATTGCCCGGCAGATGTTTAGCCGTATTTATATAACTGATCCCGGGGATAGCGACTTAACTATTGGGGAGATAGTAGAGCGGGCGATATTTAATCGGACTAATCAAGAACTAGAAGCTAGTAAAAAACAATTAGCTAAAGGACAAATTTTACTTTTAGGTATGACTAAAGCCGCCCTGACAACCAATAGCTTTTTGTCGTCTGCTTCTTTTCAAGAAACCTCACGGGTTTTAATTGAAGCAGCGGTGAGTGGTAAAGTTGATTATCTGGAAGGCTTAAAGGAGAATGTTATTATTGGTCGACCGATACCGGCAGGGACGGGGACTAAGTAAGTAGAATTAGATAAATAAAGAAACAACCAACTCGTTTGTGAGTTTTTAGTTGTAGCAGGAGCATGTGTTAATGTCAGTGTACTTGTCCTCAGGGTGTTTGTTGTTGCTATATTTATTAACAAATTTAACTATATTACTAATATAACCATTAGTATCATTGTGGTCACTTGGTGGTGCGTATCTATAGATATTTGGCCTTATATAGCCGGAAAAATAATTGTTTGTTTTTTTATTGATAAAATATCCGATTAATCCATCATTGAGATTTTTATAATGTCTCCAATAATGTCCGTCACTACCCTTAACGCATGTATATGAAACTGTGTAACCATTGGCTGAATTAGATGTTGGTTTATTTGACGCCTTATTACAGGTGAAGTTGCCGGGATTATTATGCTTTTTTGCCGCTCCTTTTGTACCTAGACTAGATTCGACTCTCCATTGGGCTATAACATATACTGGGTCAATATTAAAAGATCTACATAAGTTATCTACTAGACCGCTGTAGGCGATATACGGTGAGTTCACATTAGTTGTTCGTAATAAATTCTCAATTTTTGCTTCGTTAAATCCACTTGCTTCATATGTCAAGTCTTCTACCAGAATGCAGCCACAATAGTCTCCTGGCCCCAGGATCTTGTTCATCTCGGAGATATTATCGTTACGTATGTTGTATTGTAGTTCCACTTTTTTTATTGCTGATATTTTTATTGATGGCAAACGAACCAGATTACTGTTAATAGTAAATAATAGTAAATAAGAGGTAAGAGCTAGGGCTAAACCACTAATGGCGGCACTAATCCAACTTTTGGCTTCCGATACTCGGCTGGCACTACCACCGGCCATAATCCAATAGAAACCGCCGATCATTATGGCCAGTAGGGCTAGTAAACTGATGATTCCAATAGAATAATTATAAAGCCATTGGATATATTCACCTATCCAGGGGATATAAAAAAAAGTTTGATCTCCTTCGGTTGTGGTTTGTATTTTATTCTGATCGCTGAATACTAGGCCAGGTAGTTTAATTTGTAATTCGGGGATTTTTAATTTAGGACCCTCTGATTCTTGCTCTTGATCGGTTACCGCCAAAGTTAATTGCGGTATTATAATAGCTAAAATACTAAACACTGAAATTATAAAGAGAGTGTAAAAATTTTTCTGTCGCATTGTTTATAAATTATATTTTTCTATATTCTTATCTGCTATCTTTTGGAGGATATTAAGTTTAGTTTCATTATTTAATAAATATGAATATCTTCCTTGGTTACGAATATATTCTCTGACTGGTGGTATTGGCCTGGGCACGGTCACTTTATTTGTTAGTTGTCCATTGGTAAATTCTAAGATGGGATATAACCCAGTTTCGCTGGCTAGTCGAGCAATAGGCATTTGATCTTGTGGTGTTATTTTCCAGCCTGGCAAACAGGGAACCAAAATTTGGATATAACGTGGTCCCTTGATTTTTTGGGCTTTAGAGATTTTTTCTTTCACATCGGCAGGAAAGGCGATATTGGTTTGCGCAATATATGGCACTCTGTGCGCTAGGGCAATAGCGACCATATCACGTTTATTTAAATATTGATATGATTGTGAAGCGGGGAGAGTAGTTGGCGTTTTAGCTAATTTAGGGGTAGATAGGCTAGCCTGCATGCCAGTATTAGCATAGCCCTCATTGTCATAGCAAACATATAATAAATCGTCACCACGGGACCAGCTAGCTGTTAGAGCGCCAAAACCGATATCAAAGGTAGCCCCGTCACCTCCCTGAACTAAAATAGTGGGTTTTGGTGTGTTTTTCTTTTTATTATTAATTGTTAGAAATTCTAGAGCAGCAGCTATACCACTGCCAACCGGAGCGGCATTGGCAAATAGTGAATGAATCCATGGTACTTGCCAGGCACTTTGAGGGTAGGCTGTAGTTGTAACCTCTAAGCAGCCAGTAGCGTTAACAACTATAGTATTATTGCCTAGTTGGTCAATAACTAGTCTGGCGGCCATAATTTGGACGCAACCCAGACAAGCAGTGTGGTGGTTAGACAATTTAGTCATGTTATTTTGTACAGAACTGCTTAACTTTCTTCTCACTAAGACCGGCGGTATTTTGTGCGCATTCATTATAACACTTTGTATCTTTACACGCACATCGTAGGTCAAATGGTTCTAAAGAGGGAAGATGAGTTTGATATAAATGGCATTCATTCTTTAAAGATTGTGATATTGAATCGTCACCACATTGCCATCCATTTATTATAGTACTATTACCAATTATTTTTCTTGTATCGGGACATTGATAACTGCTGTGGCATGTTTGTCCATATCCTAAGCAACGTTTACATATTTCACCTTCACAATATCCCCACCATCTTGTTTGGTTTTCTGTAATAATACAAGGCCAGCCATTACTTTTTGAGGCACAATGTGTAGGAGTATTGAATCCTTGTGATGCTTTTTGAACGGGCTCTGAATCAATCCCCCAACAAGCTGAATCATCAACTATAAATAGAGCAAGATCTTTAACTTGATCCTTAAAATCATCCAATGTCCAATCATTAAAATTCTTATCACCCCAAGTAGGTACTTCATCTTTTGACAATATAAAAAATTGTTCTCTCCCCGAATCGTTCTCTGCCATATTTTGTGTTGGGTCGTAAGCCTTGCCATTAGTCTCACCTGAGTCAGTGTATGTTATTTTGCGAGCAAACTCTAGACATTTTTTCTTCACTTCTTCAAAATTATCTTCTACTTTAGAGTAAGCTATGCTGGCCACATTTATTGTATCAGGGTCTCCATCACTGAAATTAACCGAACCAACAAGTACATTCGCTTTTGTATTAACATTATATACTATACAACAAGCTTCGCTGTCTAAATTTTTAGGATCGCCAACTGTGTCGGAGTAAATACCATATAAAAATCCTCGGTCATCCATTACTTGATCTGGGTTAGATTTAGTATTTAAAGTGAGTCCAGTGACAGTTTCAATACTGGTTGGTTTAAAACTGACCAAGCCTATATTGATGGTTCGTAGGATCAGATAAGCAAATAGCGCCAAGGATAAGCCACCTAAACCACTAAAAATCCATTGTTTAGCTTCAGTTACTTTCTGGCCATTGCCACCAGCCGTAGACCATAAAAATCCACCAACGATGGTAACAATTAAAGCTAATATCACAATGATTTGTACACCATACTTAAAAAGTTCTGCCATTAATTTAGCAATAGGAGAGGTAGAGTGTGAGGTAAAAGCATATCGCGACATAAAGCCGGGTAAACCAACCTGTGGAGTAAAAACTATAGGCTTATCTAGTGTGGTAACTGGAGAAACGCTGGCTGTTAAAACTTCGCCAGTTAATTTGTTATTTTGATTTGGGGTCTGATGGGCAATATTATATTCTTCGCGACGCAATCTATTATATTCTTCAACCGGATCTATATCCTCCTCATATTGATTTGGATCAATATTTGGGTAATCCTCAAATGGATTGTAGGCTGGGTTATCAACTTGAAACGGCGAAGTACCTGGCCGAGGTAAATATTGGCCAAATGATTGTTGAGCATGACCAAAGAGCATAATGCTACAGACAAAAATTTGTAAGATGATTATAATAGTGGCTGTATATCTTTTCTTCATATTTATGTCATTTAATTTTTATGTATTCCTATTAATGTTAACAGTTTATTTAGAGCTGGTAAAGGGTTTTTTCACTGAAGTGATAATTTTAACTTAGATGATTATAAATAATTCCAGTACTTTGCCATTCATACCAACCATCTACTACAAAGGCCGTTGAAGCTTTAGGCGAACTTAAAAGTAGTATGGTTATCCAACATAAAAGATAAAGTAGTTTTTTCTTGTAAGTTTTATTCATAATTTTTTATATAGTTTTTGATTATTTTATTAATTTCTGTAAGCTTTACATCGCCCCCTAGTCCTACAATAATACTACTAATTTTTTTATTATATCCGCTAGGTAAGGAGGTTTTAATATCTGAGAAAAGCGGCGGTTGAGCGCCAAGTCCGGGGGAACGGTCAATAACTATGGTATTGTGAGTTTTATTAAGGTAGAACAAAATTTCGTTTTCTGGGAATGGCCGATAGATTTGTATTTTTAATATGCCAATTTTTTGATTAGCCGTTTTATGTTTCTGGACAATTTCTCTTAACTCACCAATAATTGACCCCAGCGCTATAATTAAAGTATCAGGCCTTTTTGGGCCATAATAGTGAGTAGCCGTTCCTTGATAGCCTATGGCAGGCTTAGTATTTTCTAGCGTATGTTTAATTGGTTCCCATAAAGTGTTAAGGCTATTAGTAGTCTGATTAATTATTGGCCAACTTGTAGCAATGAATTTTCTTAAGTCCAGTCTTTGTTGATGATAAACCTCGGGTAGGGCAAACCAGCCCGTAGTTTGTGGTTGGTTAATATCTAAGACTGGTTTTATTTTATTAGTAAGTAGCTTATTAATTAGTTTAGCTGACGGTAAAATTACTGGTTCGCTGGCATGGGTCAGTCTAAAGCCGTCAACATTAACCATCACTGGTAATCGCAATTTTTGGCTTAAAATGAAGGCTAGCCAATGTTGTTCTATGGCTTCCTGAATATCTTCGGCCCAGAGCATAATCCAGCCGGCATCGCGGACTGCCATGGCATCTTGGTGGTCGTTCCAGATATTAATTGGCGCGGAAATGGAGCGATTAGCACAGGTCATTACTATAGGTAGACGTAGTCCGGGGAGGTTATAGATTACTTCAGCCATATGGAGTAGCCCCTGAGAACTAGTGGCAGTATAGGCTGGCACACCCATAGCCGCTGCCCCTAAAGTTACCGATAAGGCTGAATGTTCGCTTTCAGTTTGGATAAAAGAAAAATTGGCCTGGCGTTGAGTTTTAAGCCGCACTAATTCTTCAATAATGCCGGTTTGTGGAGTAATGGGATAAGCGGCTATTACTCCTGGCTTACAAGCAGCCACGGTTCTGGCAATAGCCTCGGACCCCTTGAGAAATAATTTTTGGGCGTTATGGTTAGTAACTCTAGTCATGTAATTGTATTAATTTAGTAGCTAGTTCTTTATTGGCAATAAAGGCTTGCCAGTTTTTTTGGGCTATTTCTTTATTGATAAATTGTTCTTCAATGGCTTTTCGCCAATGTTGTTCTTCAATCAGCGGCCAGCAGGCGCTTAGGGCTCCAAGCAGACAGACTGCTAAATTTTTATTAAAAATGAAAGAGGAGATTTGTTGGCTGTCATAAATTAATAATTGTGGTTTTGGGTGATACTCATTTAGATTAGAATTACTAACAATTGTTAATTTACGGCCTAGTTTTTTAGGGTTGTATAAATTATAATCATTGATTAGTAATATATTGGGGTGTTCAATTTTTTGGTGGGTATGAATTGGATACCGTGCTAATCTAACATAAGCTTCAACTGGTGTGCCAGTTCTTTCTACGCCAAAAAAGGGCATAGATTGAGCCCACCAGCCTTGATGAAAGGCCGCTCGAGCTAATAATGCCGCAGTGGTAACTACGCCTTGTCCGCCCAGTCCGACAATTTTGATTGCTTCGGTAATTATGAGATTATTGTTTGGCATTGGGTTGAGTTAATTGTTGAATAATATACTCAAAAAAGTCAACCGGTAGCTCTCCGGTGAATTTATAGCCATTAATAAACCAGGTAGGAGTACCATCAATACCACCTAGATCAATGGCGTCTATATAATCTTTTTGTAAATAGCCCAGTGTTCTTTTTTTATCTAGGCAGTCTTTTAATAAGGTATCGGAAAACCCAAATTCTTTAGCTAGATCTAATATCTGACTAGTGGTAGCGTATTGTCCTTGGTTAAGCAGAAACTGGTCGTGAAAAACCCAGAATCCGAGATTACCTATTTGTTCACCGGTGCATAGAGCTGCTTGGGCTAATACCTCCGAGCCTTCTTGCCCCGGCCAATTACGCCAAACATATTGCACGATATCCTGATGATTTTCTACTACTTTACGGATTACCGGATAGCTAACACGACAATGTTTGCAATTAAAATCGCCATATTCCACAATCAATACCTTGGGTGACGATGTTCCTAGATAATAGGGGGCAGGCCCTTTAGTTAAATCAATCCATTCTTTAGGATCTAGATTTTGATAGCCTTGCTGCATTAGTAATTCATTTATTGAGGTATGATTAGTTTTGATTTGCCAAGTTATTTTTATTACCCTATAGACAAAAATTATCAGGAGAATGGATATTAATCCTAGTAATAGCAGGATAATTTTGCCCCACCATCGCTGATACCAATGTTTATAAGGGTGACTTTGTGCTTTAACTAAGGCGTTAAAACGATTTTGCCAGCCAGTCTCTTGGCTATTTGGCGATAATTGACTATTATGAGGTTTGGTTGTTTTGCTATTAGCCATTGTCGGATTGTTAATCATAAGTTATTATATATTATAGCAAATTATTAAATTATTAAATAGATGAAAATTATTACTTGGAACATTAATGGCTGGCGGGCTGCTTGGCAAAAGGGATTACCTTATTTTGTAGAGCGTTATCAGCCAGATTTATTGG
>CAZLFO010000017.1:0-8547 GCA_964558835.1 uncultured Gammaproteobacteria bacterium | reverse complement strand
CATTAATACCGCCCCGAAAATTTTTATCAAAAGCCAGCCACTCTGGTTTAAGAAGCCGACCCCGATAATTATAAAAACGAACTACCGGCATAGTATTTTCACCTGCTCCAATAACAAGATCAGGTGTTTTCTCCCCTACTTGATATATTGCCAAACTTGGCCGCGATAAATATAACTTGCCAAAAGGATACCATTTATAAATAATCTGACCTCGTCTTGTTACCATTACTTCACTACGTCGATTAACTATCTGCTCTAAACTCTTATTGTTATCAATATCTGCTAAAATAACCTGGTCGCCACCCGCTAAATTAGGTTGATAAGCAAAAAATCCATTGCGTTCGCTTTGACCTCGCTGATTAAAAACTCTAACAAAACCGCCATTATAAAAAGTCTGACCCACAATATTTAAATTTCTTTTTAGTAAAATCAATCCATCATAAGGTTGAATCGCTAAATAATTTACAATCTGACCATTATTAACTAAAGTATCTTGGCTGCCCCGAATTTTTTCTAACTCCTCTTTATCTAATACATAAACTTGACGTTTATCAGTAGAATTAACCACTGCTACTCCCAGTTCAAAATCGCGACGCCATAGTCCAGGCTTAATTTTATTATCCTGGGGTGCTAATAAATTATAAGGAGAGGAAACTGGTTGCCCTAAATTAACTAAGTATTCATCATACCACCACAGCTGTTCATGGGCTTTATCTCCATAATCAAAAGAAAAATAACCATCTCCTAAAAGAGTGCTGGTAAGACCAAAGCGCATCTTTTGATAATCATTTTGTTTCCCGGCATTATTAGTATTAGCGTTAATAATATAAAGTGTTGGGGGATAATTTTGTCCTGGTAATTTCTGAAGATATTGTTCCATAGAGGCACTCCAAGTGCCATCGCCTTCCCAGGGGGCGGGAAAAGTTTCAAACATCCGTCCATTAATGTTTTTTTGATAGACTGGTAAAGAACTGCCATTAATAATCATTAGATTATCATCACCGATTGACTCACGAGTCTTTGCTAATAAATTAGCCAGGCCTTGCTGCCATAACCTATCAACTGACTCTAAAGAATCAGCCTGACCGTCACCGTTAATATCTAGACCATTTTGATTAAAGCGAGCCAGACTATTTTCAACCGTATCAAACATTAGGCCATCCCATTTGCGCCAATCTAGCTCCTGACTTAAAAATTGATTATTAGCCACCTGCCATTTAGGATTATTAATATTTACAGCATATAGTCCGGGCCACATTTCTACTTTTGCACCATTATCATCTCGTAGCCATAAATTTTCGGCCTCCACTGTTCTAAATAAACTATTTAAATTGCTACTCATAACCATCGCTGGATAGGTATAGGCTAAAATTAGGCCATCCGTTTTAGCTTTTTTATATTCACTAAAAAATTCTGGGAAGATCCATTGATAATCATTAGGTAAAATAAGCAAATCCCATTTTTTTAAATTATTAAGTTCAGCCGCTGAAACATCACCAAAATATTTAAGATAATAATTAGCTAACCGCGGATAATCACTTTTAAGCTTAGGGCTAGCCTGAACCTCAGTAGCCATGAAGCCACTTAATAATATAAAAATTGTAATAACTAAATAATATTTTTTCATACCCCACCTTCTATAACCTCATGATAAATATTCTCAATAGCCCGCAGATGGCAGTCCCAATTATATTTTTTAACTGACTCCTGAGCTTGCTGACTCACAATAGCCAAATCAGATTGCCAAGCTAAATTAAGGGCCTGAACCAGACTTGACACTTCGCCCGGCTGACATAGCCAGCCGTTATAACCAGGTTCAATAATTTCAGATAAACCACCAATTTTACTAGCTACCACTGGGCAGCCTTGAGATAAAGCTTCTAATAAACTAAGGGGCATATTTTCATACCAAATAGAAGGTATAACTGCAGCTATAGCTCCAGTCAATAATTGAGATATTTCCTCAGGAGTTTTCTGCCCTAAAAATTCCACCCGATGATTTAATCCCAGTTCCTGAGCTAGGACACGCCAATTGTTTTCCTCGGGTCCTGAACCAGCAATTTTTAATGAATAATCAGTTTGAGCTATCGCCCTAAGAAGAATATCTACTCCTTTTTCCTTAGACAATCGGCCAACATATAAAAAATAATTCTGCGGCTGTCGTTTTACTGGGGGTAAAAATGATACGGGGTTAACTACCACCCGCAATTTATCATCAGGCCAGCCGGCTTGTTTACATTTATTGGCCATAAAATAACTTGGGGCAATAAATAATTTTATCCCTCGCTCATAAGTATGACGCCATTGATGATAACTAGATTCTACGCTCGCTAAAAAACTCTGGCTTATAGAATCCTTGAAACATCGTTCCTTAAAACAATGCCAAAAATGACCATCTAAACACTTCTCACAAACCTTTTCATGGTTCAGTAACAGATAATTGGGACAAATTAATTTATAATCATGAAGGGTCATAATAACCGGCACTTGAGCCAGTCGCGCTGCATCTAAAATAGATGGCGATAGTTGGTGATAAATATTATGAACATGAATGATGTCAGGCTTAAAAACTTTAATCATGGCTGCCAAATGGCGTCTAGCTGCTTGACTATATATAATCCGTCCCGGAGCTCGCAGACGATCCCATAAAGTAGGCGCCTCAAAATTAATATAGCTCGGCCAATATCTAGACCAAGGGTCATCTAAATTATGTGGATCAGTCATGCAAAATTTAGCCACCTCATAACCAGCAGCTAATAATTTATGGGATAATTCCAAAAAATATTTTTCCGCTCCACCTCGCAAATAATTAAATTTGTTAACCTGAATAACGCGCATAAATCAATTATTTAATAAGCTCTCATAGACCTCTTGATAGCGCTGCCTCATTAAATCAAGACTAAATTGTGTCTCTACCATTTTATGTAAATTAGTAGCCATCTCCCAAGC
The DNA here is from genome assembly GCA_964558835.1 of uncultured Gammaproteobacteria bacterium. Lineage (GTDB taxonomy): Bacteria > Patescibacteriota > Patescibacteriia > Patescibacteriales > Patescibacteriaceae > UBA1359. The sequence continues at coordinate 5,598 of CAZLFO010000017.1, read as the reverse complement.
TATAGTAGGCTCATTAATGAGTAGTTTCAGTTTCTCCGCTAATTCTTCGGAACTATTGGGATCAAACCATAAACCGAGGGTAGTGTCGCGAATTATTTCTCGATTACTAGGAATATCGGCCACAATCACTGGCAAACCTATGGCTCCAGCTTCCAGTAAAGCAATCGGCAGTCCTTCCCACCAGGAAGGCAAAACAAAAATGTCTAGCTGGCTTAAAAATTTTGCACTGGTCTGCCAACCTACTAATTTCACCTGTTTCTCTAAACTTAAAGAATAAATAAGCTGTTGTAAATTTTTCATTTCTTGGCCTACACCGGCAATGTTAATTATAACATTATTGGGTAATTTAGTCGCTGCCCTAATAAGACAAGGCCAATTTTTTTGGTATTCTAATCTTCCCAGCCCGCCAATCGCAATCTTTTTTATATCGCGGGGCCAACTAGCCTCAGTAATAAAATAAGAGGGTGCAAATTTTTCTAACGGCACTCCATTATAAATCACCATAGCCTGACTAGACACAACACCCTCATAACGCTTCATATAATCTAAAACTGTCAAAGACACCGCTATAATTTTTTCCGCCCACGGAGCTGTTAACCGCTTTAGCCACCGCTTCAGCCGTCCTTCGGCCCAATTAATATTATGTTCTGTCCCAACAATATGAGGAACACCGGCCCAATGACCAGCTAAGCGGCCATAAAAATCACCGCCGAACAAATGAGTATGAAGAATATCTGGACGATTTCTTTTTAACCATCTAGTTAGACGCCATATACAAAATATATCTAATTTAATTTTTTTATGAAACTTCACCACCTGGATATTGGCCTGAATCAGTTCTTCCTCCCAGCCTGGCGCTACCTTATCTTTTAAGATAAGGACAAAAACCGAATAAAGACTAGCTGGCAAATGAGTAGCTAAATCTATCACCATTCTTTCCGCACCGCCCCCAGATAGTTGAGGTATAATATAAGCAATTTTAATTTTTTTCCGTAATAATTCGTTCATAATATTGTTCATAGTGGCTAACTGTCTGAGCCATAGTAAAATGGTTCATAACCTCTCTTTGTAAATTGTTAGCCCAAACACTTAATTCTCTAGCCTCGCCTCTTACAAGGATATGCTCTAACGCCTTAGTTAATGTCTCCGGCTGGATATTCTCTACCAAAAAACCGCTATAGCGATGCCGGATAATTTCTTGTAGGCCGCCAGTGGCACTAGCGATAACCGGTACTCTAGCTGCTCCAGCTTCTAAAGCAACAAGACCTAGTCCTTCCCACCGAGAAGGGATAATAAGAATATCTAGTTGAGAAAAAAATTGCCGCATATCTGAACAGGTCCCAATTAAACTAACTCTATTTTCTAAATTAAGACTCTTAATTAAATTATTAAGGTCATTCTGAAGCGGCCCAGCACCGGCAATCTGACACTGCCATTTAATCTCAGATGGCAACTGAGCTAAAGCTTGAATTAAAATATCAAATCCCTTTTGCTCCACTAGACGACCAGCACTACCAAAACACCACAGAGATTGAGAACCATAAACCTTACTACCTGAAAGCGGACGATAAAACTTGGTTTCATCAATACCATTATAAATAACTACCACTTTTTTGGGGGAATAGCCATAACGTTTAATAACATCTTGACGAACGGACCTAGAGACAGCAACAAGACTATCAGCAGTAAAATGACATCGTCTTTTGACCCATTGAAACAAAGGCGGCTCATCATAATCTAAATTATGCTCTATCCCGATAATAATAGGCACTCGCGCTAGACGGCCAACCGGTCGATATAAATCAGCAAATAATTGAGTCTGCATAATATCCGGCCTAATTTCTCTTAAATAATGCCACAACCTAAAGGCAATTTTAACCAACCGCCATAATCGTCCTATTTTATAAGGCGAACGCTTATCACTAGCCAACACTCTAAAAGGTATGCCAGCCGCTATTATCTCCTGTTGCCAATTGCTAGCCTCATCACTGGTTGGTTCTAAGGCACACCAATATATTTCATAACGCCGACAATCCAGCTGTTTAGCAATATCAATCAACAGCCGCTCTGCTCCCCCCATAGTTAAGCGGGGTGTAACTAAAACTATCTTGATTCGTCGTTTAATGTCCCGTGGATTCTTCATGCTTTAATAATTTAATAGCAGCTAAACTAATAGCTACTGGTAACCAAACTTTTCCCTTATAATATGAGGTATTAAATAATTGAAATAATAAACCACCGCTGGCTCCTAACATTAAAAAACCTAACCATAAATTTTGACGCCCATATTTTTTCCAAGCCTGCCCCCACCCAACTAACAAATTAACAGCCACTAATATTAAGGCTATAAGACCAAGATAACCATTTTCCGCTGCCACTTTTTGCAAAACACCATGCGAATCTATGGGGTCACCATATTTAGCCCGAAAACGCAAATTATGATCAACTAAGGTCAAGAATTGTCCACCTCCCCAGCCAATAATAGGTCGTTCTTGCAGGCCCTGCCAGGCAATTTCAGTCAATAAAATATGGTTAGCGGTGGAGCTAAAATTAGCTTCCTGTAACTGGCTCATTCTTACCCATAAGGGCAAACTCAATACAAATAATAGCAAACCAACTAATAGCCAGCTCAAACGTTCTCGCGGCTTAGTTAATAATAACCACATAAATAATAATTGGGCGGCTATTACTAACCACGCCGCTCGGGAAAAAGTTAGCAAAGTCATTAAGGAAAAAAAGACAAACAGCACTTGAGAACAACGACGCCATCGCTCATTTTTTTGCCAATAACCCCAGGCCAGAATAAAAAAATTAGTAATAACTAACAGCTCAGCCAAAAGATTGTGATTGGAGCCCATCCACCATTGACCAAAAATAGCTATAGGCTGAACGCGAAAAAAACTACTAGACCAATCCTGACCAAATAAAGAAATTACACCAACCAGGCCACTGCCCACTCCAGCCATTAATGTTCCATAAAAAGGCCAACGCCAGTCACGCCAACTATTTAGGGCGTTAACAGGTAAAACTATATACAAAAGATAGACAAAAACAATAATGCGAAGGAAATACTTGAACGATTCCACCCTCCAGGGACTAAACAACGAGCTAAGAAAAGCTACTAGCAAAAAACACAATATTGGCCAAGCTAAAGGCCATTGCCATTTTTTGACTACTTGCCCTGTAAATCTTTGCCCCAGACGGTAAACTAAAAAAAATATTGCTGTCAGCAAAATTAAAAAATCGCTAATATTAAATTCCAAACCACTAACATAAAAGCGCCAGTCTAATAGGGGTAAAGATAAAGCGGTTAAAAATAAACCAACATCTACCAGTATTTTAACAGGTTCTAATAATTTTTTACTTAAATTTGTCTCTCTTTTTGGGACTGTTAAAGCAATAGTTTGTTTCATATCCTAAAAATGCCACAAAATAACAAGAAAGTCAAGCTTAAAATAACAAAAAGGCAGCTAGTTAATAGCTGCCAAAGTTAAGGTTTATTATAACCACGCTTCAGGCGAACCGTGATTACCTCCTCACCAAGTCGACGCTCATAAACATCAACTTGTTGATCATTAATTTTTTTATATATAACTGACCCCCGTTTTTGAGCTGGTAATTTTTTGAAATTATTCAGCCTCAAAAGCAAAGAATCAGGTACGCCTACATTCTGCCCTAGACAAAAATAGGCATTATCTAGTAGTAAACTGCTGCTAAAGGCCAAGTCTACATTCGGCCCCTTGCCCTGGAAAATAGCCAGGGGTAATTCTCCGGCTATACCCATAGCCTCTTCCCAGCAGTAATCTTCTGTCGGAAAATTTTCCAGAAAACGGCCATCTACTAAATCCCCATAATAGAGGGATAAGTGATTGCCGATAATCATAAATTTTCGACCCTTGGCCTGGCGGATACCAGTAAGAAAATCCCTCACCCCTAAATACCAGTGGTAGTCACAGGTGCGAGAATCGTCCTCCTGGTTATCCCGATTAAGATCTAAAGACCCTAGCCAGGATACCCGATTAAAGAGATTATCCAAGAAAAGTCCATCCCACACTTTATCATTCAAGACATTCTCTAAAAGAATATCTTGAAGATAATGATTGTAGGAATAGCCATCTTTCTGGGGGCAAAGATCGCTCAGGTTGAGCGTCTGCATCCCCGGCCAATATATCACCGGCTGCCCATCAGGACGCACCAAGAACCATTCATTAAATTGAGTAGCTATGGTCTCGGTGAGCTTACTCCCGAAAGGCCTATCGGGCGGTAACGGTTGCTGCCATATTTCAAAAAAGTTAACATAGCAGAGAACCTTAATCTGGGGGTTAATCTTTTTTATCCGGTAAAGATTATCCGGATTATTAAAAAGATTCTCCAGATCAACGATCGCTAGATCGTGCCGCCCAATAATTTGGACTTCTTCTTCAGAGATGGTAGGCTGGGTCCAGTATATGGCTGAACCTATACCCAACAGGCTAACCACAGCTACCAGACAGATCAACAATATCAATAGTTTTTTCATTTTTCCTCCTAAAAGAAGGGGTGGTTTCCTTTTAACCACCCCACTAAAAAATTTTCATCTCTCAAAAGCGGTAAACAAAATAGTCGCCGCTTTTGGACATAATTTTCGTCTGCCACCCGCTCTTGTTAGAGCGGAGGCCGGGCCTAAAATTATCAGGCATCGGTACTCCAAAGATTTGGGAGTACCAATTATTCAATGAAGCAACACTGATTTTCAGTATCTCTCCATCAAACATAATGCCATCCGCTGACCCTCCAGGGGAAAGCCGCATATTCGCCGGTTTACCGGTGGCATTGGGAACAACATTGGAGATGTTGTACCCCAAATTATTACACAGTTCCCAGAAAAGGAATTTTTTGGAGCTATCACCAACCTTATTGGGTTCAAGATCTATACAAAATAATAGATCTTGAGGTCCAGGAATAGGGCCGGCGACAATGCTACCAGCCACTGGGGCTTTCTTTGGTGGTTCCGATACCGATAATTGCTGAGGTTGCTGGGGCTCATGGACATCCCCAGTTACAGTTTGTGCAGACTGTGCTGGTTGCACAATCTTTGTCCTATAAATAACCCTAGGATGCTTACGGCCCTTCAAGTCACGAACATCAACTTTCAAAGTATCGACATCCGTAGCTATTTTGTCAACCTTCTCGGATAATAATCCGAGTTTATCCAGCACCGTATAAATCAGGCTCTTAGTACTGGGTTTCCGGGTTATGTCTACCCGGAAACATCCGTGGAACAACAGCAGTAATAATAAAAATAATATTATTACTGCCACGATAATCCAGCGTTTTTTCTTATCCATTGTTTCTCCCTTAGAAGCTCAACTGAGCTTCTATTTTATTTTGTTTTTTTTCTCCTATCTCTAGCTCATAGAGGACTTTCATCCACCCGAGCTGGCAATTCAACTCTATAAATCCCCTGTCTTTCCCCGGGTTCGTCTCCCCGTCAAGGTGACGATAGCCTAGGGTTAAACCTACCCCACTATTAGCGCTCCAGCTATACAGGGACTGCTCCATAGAGCCCTCCCATTTTACTGGAGAATACCCTGGTAGTGCGGTAGTCTGGCCAGCCAT
>CAZLFO010000016.1:0-8737 GCA_964558835.1 uncultured Gammaproteobacteria bacterium | reverse complement strand
GTTAATCAATTACTTAAAATGCCCATGGAGTCTAAAATAGGGTGGCATTATACATTGCTTTTAATTATATATAATTATTTGCTATAATTCAATAGAAGATATAATTTTTATTATGCCTATACCTAAATTAGTTGTCCGCAAACCTTCTCACACATATACAGGACGTGTCAATCGGGCTGGTAATCGCTCATCTTTGGTTGTTAAATCAAAGCAGTCCTATGTTCGACGGCCAATCCACCACCGTCTTAATTGGTCCAAAATTATTAAATTTTTTGGGGCATTGTTTATTTTATTTTTAATGATTGGTGTTTTTGCCTTTTGGTGGTTTTCCCGTGATTTGCCGTCTCCCAATAAATTATTAGAGAGAGAGATAGCTCAGAGCACCAAAATTTATGACCGTAAAGGTGAAACCGTACTTTATGAAATTCATGGTGATCAAAAAAGAACTTTAGTTAATCTTGACCAGATTCCTAATTATGTTAAGCAGGCAACAATTGCCATTGAAGACAAGGATTTTTATAACCATGGTGCTTTTAGCTTATGGGCCATGTTTCGGACAGCTGTTACTAATGTCTTGTTCCAACGGCGCGCCGGTGGCTCTACTTTAACTCAGCAATTTGTTAAAAACGCTCTATTAACTTCAGAAAAAACCTATACCCGCAAGATTAAGGAGCTTATTTTGGCTTACCGGATTGAAAAGAAATTTTCCAAAGATGAAATTTTGCAAATGTATTTAAACGAAATTCCTTATGGCTCTAATGCCTATGGGGTGGAAGCCGCCAGTGAACGTTATTTTGGCAAGAGCATTAGTCAGGTTAATTTAGCCGAAGCAGCAATTTTAGCGGCTTTACCTCAAGCGCCTACTCGTTATTCGCCCTATGGTCCCAATAAAGACACTCTTATAGCTCGGCAACGTTATATTTTAGATTTAATGGTTGAACAGGGGTATATTAGTAAAGACGAAGCAACTGAGGCCAAAGATTTCCCTCTGCAATTTAAACCCTTACAAGAAAATGGCAATATTATTGCTCCTCATTTTGTAATGGAAATTAAAGATCAACTGGCCGATAAATATGGTGAAAAAATACTAGAGCAAGGAGGATTAAAAATTTATTCTACTCTTGATTTAGAAAAGCAAAAGATTGCCGAAGAAGTAGTAACAACTCAGGCTGACAAAAATGTAAAAAATTTTGGCGCCAATAATGCTGCTTTATTTTCTATTGATGCTAAAACAGGAGATATTCTAGCCATGGTCGGCTCTAGAGATTATTTTAATGATGATATTGATGGGCAGGTAAATTTAACTTTAAGGCCACGACAACCAGGATCATCTTTTAAGCCCATAGTTTATGCTACTGCTTTTATAAAAGGCTATACACCGCGGACAGTTTTATTTGATGTCGTAACTAATTTTTCTTTAGATCCAGATAAACCTTATGAGCCACATAATTATAATGGTCAAGAATATGGCCCAGTTACCATGAAGAAGGCTCTAGCTGGCTCACTTAATATTCCAGCTGTTAAAACTTTATATTTGGCAGGTATAGACGATGTTTTGGCTATGGCTAAAAATTTAGGTTATACTACCCTAAATGACAAAAGTCGTTTTGGTTTATCTTTAGTTTTGGGCGGCGGTGAAGTAAAATTAGCAGAGCATGTAGCCGCTTATAGTGCTTTTGCCCGTGACGGAGAAATGGTTAAACCGCGTTATATATTAAAAATTGAGGATAAAGACGGTAAAGTGTTAGAGGAAACACAGCCAGAGCACGTGAAGGTTTTAGAACCTCAGATTGCTAGAGAAATAAATGATATTCTTAGTGATAACAATGAACGTACCTATATTTTTGGGGCCAAAAATCATTTAACTCTTAATGATCGGCCGGCGGCAGTTAAAACTGGCACCACCAATGATTACAAGGATGCTTGGACCATTGGCTACACCCCATCAATTATTACTGGGGTTTGGGTTGGTAATAATGATAATAAGTTAATGAGTAAGGGTGCTGACGGTAGTGTGGTAGCCGCTCCAATTTGGCAAAATTATATGAACCGTATTTTAACTGGTAGTCCAGTAGAAACTTTTAAAAAGCTAGAGGTTGAAAATACTGGTAAGCCTGTTTTAGATGGAGTAATTCCGACAACTACCGTGGTTAAAGTAGATAAGGTTTCCGGATTATTAGCCACGAGCTCTACGCCGCCGGACATGATTCGCGAAGACCGTTATTGGCAAGGGCATTGCATTTTATATTATGTTGATCGTAATGATCCTCGAGGGCCAGCGCCCACTAATCCTGGGGCTGATCCGCAGTTTACCCCATGGGAGAATGGAGTTAAAAATTGGGCCGAGAAACAAAAGTTTAATTTAGCTGAACCACCAAAAGACAGTGATAATTTACATATTTCTGAGAATCAACCAGATTTAACAATTATTAGTCCATCGCCAGGACAGAGTATTAGTGACCGTAATTTATTAGTTAATGCTACTGCTGTTGCGCCTCGAGGAGTTAAAAGTTTTAATATATATATTAATGGTTTTTTATTAAAAACTATTAATGGTGATAATTTAAATGAAGTTATTAGTCTTAATTTTTTACCCAACGGTCAGCATAAATTAGCCCTAGAGGCTTGTGATGATGTTAAAAATTGTACTAAACACGAGCTCACTATTATTTTAGAGGGCAGTGATAATGTTAGTAATTTAACAATGGACTGGTTATCCCCTGATGACGGCTTGACTTATCGGGCAGCTGATTTTCCCGTGGCTCTTCAGCTTAAAATCAGTAATTATAAATTGGCCCATAAAATTAAGGTATATTACAAAATTAAAGATTCCTCGCCCCAGCTTATTACTGTCGTCCAGCCGGACGATAACGGCTTAGCTGATATTAATTTTCCTCAGCCAGCTGAGGGTAATGGCACTTATGTAATAACGGCTGAAGCAGAGTTGTGGACCGGAGAGACTGTTACTAGCCCCGGACTTACTTTACTAGTAAGAGGATTATAATAAACTAGCCCCAACAGCTGCAGCTTTTTGATCTTGTCCAATAATCCATCTGGGCCTATTAGGTGTTAGGCTTCGTTCGTTTATTATTTGTTTTACTAGTGGTAAATAGGTTTTATAATATCGGCTAACGCCTCCAGTTAAAATTATTACTGCAGGATTGATGAGGTTATTAAGATTAACCATAGCTAGGCCTAGAATTTTGGCAAATCTGTCTACTTTTTGTTGCGCCTGAGGATCATCTTCTTGGGCAGCAGTAAAGAGGCGACCAGCCGGATAACCCATTATTTTGTGGTAATAATATTCTAAATCAGCTCCAGTTTGTTGATCAATGATCATGTGGCCAATTTCACTGCTGATACCTAGTTCGGGGATAATATTTTTTCCATCTATAGCAATTGCTCCCCCAATGCCGGTACCGAGAGCCAGCACCACAAAAGTTGTAGTTTTTAAGGATAGGTGGTTTGTTAAATAGGCCCGCAGGAAACAATTAACATCATTATCTGATGATATTTTTTTATCGGGAAATTCTTTAGCTAGAAGGTTATTTAAATTTTTGTTATTTAATATATTTAGGTTGGGGCAATTTATGATTTTGCCGTTTTTCATTATTCCAGGTATGCCAATTCCAATAGTTCCAGGAATGCTCTCTCTTTTATTAGCTGCCTTAATTAATCGTTTAATTTCTAGATTAATTTGTTCAATTAATGCTGGCAGGCTATCTTTAATAATTGGCTGACGATGGGCGGCATAGGCCTTGTGATCTTGTTGGTTATATAGCAAGCCAAGAATTTTAGACCCTCCGATATCTAAGCCTATACTTAGTTGTTGTTTCATAAAGATTGACTAAAAAGATTTTTAATGAATTCCCAATATTCATTATTACTATTTACTTCTTTTTCCCAATACCACCACTCTACACCCCAAAGATAAAAAGTTTTAAAACCACCTTGACGGCTGTATTCCAGAATATCTTTTAATTTGTCTAAATTCATTGTTCGATCCCGTTCCTCTTTTGGTAAAGTGAAATAAGGTTGATGACCCCATGGCTCAGCTTGCATTTCAATGACAATGATTTTGGCATCAGTGAATAATTCAGTAAGATTAGCCTTTATTCTAAAAAAGTTAGGAGTGAATGGGTAGGTTATATAATGCCTAAGGAATTTACTATAGGTACGGCGATAGATTGAAGTACCCATAATATCGGCTCGTTTGGCAGCGGGAATCCAAATGCTTAATTCTCCACTATCAGTGATAATAATGGGTTTTTTAGTATTTTGGCGAGCTAGAGCTATTTCTTGGTCTAGTAATTTAATATTTAATCTTGGGCATTCGCCAAAGCCAATTAAAAATGGCTCATTTTCTATTTGCCAAGCAATTACCAGTGGGTTGTCATCATATCTATTAATTGTTGCCTGGATATAATTAAGTAATTTTTTTTGTTGAGTTTCTTTGTCTTGTTGGGCATACCATTCTGGATAATGGCATTCTGGCCAGCGAGGTAGGCGAGCCCCAACAGCTAAAATTATATCCACCCCTCTTTGACTTGCTTGATCTATTTGCCAATCTAGTTGGCTAAAATTATATATTCCCTCATTTTTTTCAATTATTGGCCAGTAAGCTATTAATCTTAAATGTTTAACTTTTAAATCGTCTAGCATCTTTATATAAGCATCATGCCAATCCAAGCCCATATCATTTAAAACCAATGGAGAAAAAGTTAAACCATAGGTAAGTTCTTCTGGCGGGTAGACTGTCCGCTTAGTTAATTGAATCCACAGTAAACTGAGAACTACCAAGCAGGCCAGAATAATGATAAAACGTCGCCAGTGTTTCTTTATTTTCTTTATCATAATAATAAAAATAGTCCTACATTAATTAAAACAATACCGATTAGTTTGTGCCAGATATTGTCGCGGTTAATTTCTTGTTTAAGCAGCTTGGGATAATGTTTGCCCATGAAAAAAACAATTATTAGTAAGAATAAATATTGTAATCCCTGCAGACTATTAACTAAAGAAACATCAGCTAATGATATAGCAAAATTAGTCATTACAAAGGCAATGAAGGCTGTTAGGCGAATGCCTAAGAATAGTGGCCAACTTTTTACAGTGGCCTGACGTCGTGGACGATTAAAAATTAGTTTTCTATTCCTAGCTGGAACTAATAGCAATAAGGCTCCCAAAAAGCTACCTAGCCTAGTCCAGATAAATGAATTAGCAAAACCTTGAGAGTCATATATAAATTTTATAAATACATAGTAAGTCGCAAAAACAAAAGAAGCCATGAGAGAGTTAAACAAAAGACGGCCGGCGCTGCGCATACTGGCCTTGTGAGGCTGAAAAAATTTTTTTATTTTGATCCACCATTTATGCCAAAGAGTGTCGTGGGGGTTAAAAGAAATAAAACCACTACCGACAATTAAGATAATAAGAGCTGCCAATTCCTGCGAGGTTAGAATATGCCGGCCGATTAAAAAATTCAAAAGCAAAGTAAAAAATGGAATAAAAGAGCCAGCTATTGGCACTACCCTGGTTGTTTCACCCTGGTGTAGTGCTTTATACCAAAAGTAGAGAGCGGCCATAAAAATTAGACCAGCCAGCAGATCTAATAATAGCCAGCCAAACGTTGGTATGTGCCGATTAAATATAAAGAGAACACAATTGCCAATACTCCAGATGCCGACATAAAAGGCATAAGATACCGAAGAATGAACCTTTTTTGACAAGAAATATTTATCTGCTAAATATACTACTCCATTTAAAAGGTTAGCCAAAATCGTGATTATTAGCCACATATTTTATAATCCATTATTTTTGCAAATATTGGCATAGACTTTACTGCTAGGGCGGGGTTGACGTTTAAGGGATGGATAATCAACAGTATAAAGTCCAAATCGAGGAGTAAAACCTTTATCCCACTCAAAATTATCTAATAATGACCAATAAAAATATCCTTTAATGTCACAGCCGTCCTGGATGGCTCGATGGACCATTTTTAGGTGTTCTTTAATAAAATTTGCTCTGTATTGATCTTGGGCGTCAGCTACTCCATTTTCTAGAATATAAATGGGTAAGTTATATTTTTTGGCTGACATTAAAACATTATATAATCCATAAGGATTGATGGGCCAGCCCAAATCACTATGTGGTAAGTTGTCTAAAGAACGTCGTCCTAGGCCAATTAATTTATAAAAATAATAATTGATACCTAAATAATCTTCGTAGCCGTTAATTTTTTGGAAAAAATAATCATTGATAATATATTTAGCAATTTTATTTATTTTTTTATTAAGCCAATAGTTATTAACTGGCTCAAAATACTGGCTATTATTAGCAATACCTACTAGACATTTTTTATTTATTAAATGTAGACTTTGGTAGGCCAAGGAGTGGGCCTGAATTAGATTATTTACTACCTCTTGCCAGACGGCTAAATTTTTCTTTTGTGGTGGCCACTTACCTCGTCCATAGGCATTCCAGGCATAAATCATTGGTTCGTTAATGGTACACCAGATTTCTACCCCAGTAATGTTTTGGGCTAGATAGATAACATAATTATTAAATATTTGTGGCGCAGCTTGGTTTTCCCAACCGCCAATAGTTGAAAACCATAGTGGATGAGTAAAATGATGAAGAGTAACTACGGGTTTAATTTTTTGGTTAAGACATTCATCAATTATTGCTTGGTAGTGCCGCAGAGCTTTAATATTAAATTGACCTTGCTTGGGTTCAATTCGACTCCATTCAATAGAGAAGCGGTAGGCGTTATTGTTAAGTTTTTTAGCTAGGCTGATATCTTTTTTAAAATGATGGTAAGAGTCACAAGCAAGACCGGACACAGACCCATCAACTGTTTGGCCTGGTTCCCAAACAGACCAATCATTAAGATTGTTACCCTCTGTTTGGTGGGCAGAAGTAGCGGTGCCCCAAAGAAATTCTTTAGGAAAATGGTATAATATTTGAGAAGTCATGGTATGACCTTATTTATTGACTGGTAATAATGGCAGTATATCATTTTTTGTGCCTGGAGACAATAATTTTTTGCTGTTCTTGGTGAATTATAGTATAATAATAACGGAGTTTTAATCTAAAAATCATGAAATTAAAACATTATCTCTTTATTAATTTAGGGGCCGCGATTGTTTTTTGGGTGCTCTGGTTTATGGTTCTTTTTAAGGTGGATCCACTATCTACTAATTGGTTGGGGTGGGGACTTTTCTATTTAACTATGTTTGCGGCAGTTTTTAGTACCATGTCTTTATTGGGTTTTATTTTGCGGTTTAGTCTTATTCACCAACAACTAGCCCATCGAGCAGTCATCATTGCTTTTCGGCAGGCAGCCCTAATTGCGATTGGTGTGGTTGTTATTTTGTGGCTTTTGTCTCGGCGGTTATTTAGTTGGTTTAATTTATTTATTTTAGCCGGTGGATTAGTGATGTTAGAACTTTTTATGTTAAGTTGCCAACCTCGAGATAGTCACCCCTCAAGTTATAAAATCAACAAACATGAGTCAAGGCCTAAAGAAATAATTTCCTCCACTTTTAGGGAGGATCATTAATTTTGTCTATATGTGGAATTTATTGAAAATTTTTCATAAAAAGAATAACTCTTTATTAGGTAGCCGTTTTCCCTTAGTGGTAGTTGGCCAAATTATTGAAATAAAAAAACATCCAGAAGCCGATAAGCTAACAATTGTTAAGGTAGATATTGGTGATGAACAATTAGATATAGTGTGCGGCGCTAATAATATTGAAGTTGGCCAATTTGTCCCGGTGGCCCTGGAAGGCGCTCGTTTACCATCAGGAATAGTTATATCTTCTAAGGAAATACGTGGTCAAACATCTAGGGGTATGCTTTGTTCAGCACAAGAATTGGGATCAGGGGAGGACCATAGTGGAATTATGATTTTAGATAAATCAATGGTAAAACAACCAGGCCAGAGCCTGGATAGCTATTTTAATAATAAATAATTTTAATATTATGGAAATATTTTCAACTTCTCGTGATTTAGTTAATTTAGCCTTAACTATTGGCATTATTGGCCTCAGTGCGGCTATAATTTATTTTTTTATTACTGCCGCTGGCTTTATTCGAGAGATGCATCGCACTGTTGATGAATTTAATCGGCAGTTGGCGATGGTTAGTCAAATTACTGACTCTATTAAGAGTAAATTGTCCTTTATGTTTTCTTATTGGTCAGTTTTAGAAAAATTTGCTGATAAATTTATTCATTTATTCCAACGTAAAATTTTTAAAACAGCTAAAGACAAAATTTTTCATTCTTCTTCGGCCCCAAAATATAAACCAGAGGATGAGGATATTGAGGCAAATGATTTAGATAGTCATGTTGAAATTAAGGTAGAACCTAAAGCTAAAGGTAAATCTAAAACAAAAGCCAAGGATAAAAAATCAAAAATCAAAAAAGATATTTAAGGTTTATTAGTTTTAATAGATTGTTGTTTTTTGGTATATATCTTTTTAATGTTACGGCATTTAGGGAAGGCGCTACAGGCGAGAAATGGACCATATCTCCCTATTTTTATGACCATTTTAGCGCCACATTTGTCGCAGACCTCATTAGCATATTTTTTAGCCAAATATTGATATTTTTCTGGTAATTCTTGTGGAGCGGATTTTGATTTCATTGATTTAATGTTACGGCATTTAGGGAAGGCGCTACAGGCGAGAAATGGACCATATCGCCCTATTTTTATGACCATTTTAGCGCCACATT
>CAZLFO010000015.1:0-9244 GCA_964558835.1 uncultured Gammaproteobacteria bacterium | reverse complement strand
AGCTTTATCATCATGAAAATCTAAAAGCAATAATAAATCAGCTTTCTGCTCTGGAGTATATAACTGAGCTTTACGCTTAATGGTTCTAGTTAGAGATTGAAAATTAGCCTTGGTTAATTGCAGGCGTAACGGCCTCCCGGTCTCCCCTTCCCGATAAACATAAACGTCCACCTCATTTTGGAAATAATTAGGCCGCAAGCAATTATAATTGGCCTTATTAACTTCATTATATATTGGCAGCCACCGTTTAACACACTCTAGCTCGGGAATTTTTTGGCGATCATTGTGACTATAATGAATAATATATTGACCTTGTTCCATAAACTAATAATGATAATCTTTATGAGCATTAATAGTTAGACCGCGATATAACTGCTCCAATAATAATACCCGCGCTAGTTCATGCGGCCAAGTTAATGGAGATAAAGACAAAGTATCTTTAATTTTTAATATATTATTGTCTAATCCAGGAGCACCGCCAATTACTAAAATAACCAACTGACCATTCTGATCCCATTGGCGCAACATGTCAGCCCACTCCATAGAATTAAACTCCTGACCAAATTCAGTTAACAAATAGACATGGGCCCCCGGATAATGGTCTAGAAATTTAGCCATCTTAACACTATCATTATAACGAGCCACCGAGGCTTGACCGCTAGTAAATCGCCCACCCGCCAGTTCCACTGTTTTAATTTTAGCTAATTTATTTAATCGGCAGTAATAACTAGCTGCCAATTCCTCACAAGCGGAATTTTTACAACGGCCAATAGTAACAATGATAATCTGCAGCATGCCCGTATTATTCATTGCCGCCGGGCGAAATTAAAATATTCTCTCCCGCTGGATAATCTTGATTATCTCTTTCTAAATTAAATATTAACCGATAACTACCATTTTCTAATAAATTATATAGATAGGGCTGTCTAGTTTTGGGGTCACTTGGCACAGGCGACAAATAAAGTCTGCCGGATGGACCTAAAAGTGATTGCCGGGGCTCTGGCAAAGTAAGGGGATAACTACCCTCACGATCTCTGTATAACTCCAGTGCCTGACGGATCATATAGATATCAGCAAGTCGCCTAGTATCTCGCCCCTTCACCCTAGCTTCCTCTAAAGCCACATAAGAAAGAGTAGAAACAATGGCAATAATAAAAATTACCACCAATAACTCTATTAGGGTAAATCCACTTTGATGTTTGTGTTGAGCCATAATGATTTAAATTATATGGAATATTTATATTATACAAAATTTTTCTTTAATTTCCAAATGGCTATATAATTGACAAGAATATAAGAAAATAATAAAATGACAATGTCAAACTATTGCCGCCGATTTTAATCGGCAAATGGTTAATAAACCCAATCAGGCCAGTAAGGGGCACCCCCTCGCTGATTGGGTTAAAAACCAACGCAGCCCGGCAATAGTTTGACCACTAGGGGTGTCCCTTTTTGGTAAAATAAAAAATACCGAAATTTATTCGGCATTTTTTATTTAGATTTTAATCTAAACTAGATAATAGGTTGCCCATCGGGAATACGTCCTAGAATACCCCACTCTACCACCTTAACATTAGAAAACTTAAAACCATAGTGCAAAAAAACCTTTTGGTTAACAAAGGGCATCTTACGACCGTTGGCTATTAAATAAACAGTGGTGCCATTAGGTGACTTGGCCAAACTATAATTTTTTAAAGGACACTTACCCGTTAAGACATTGGAGTGCTCAACCACTGCTCCATTTTTATAATTATTTAAATTACGATTATTATCAATAATAATATCACTGGTCTTATAATTTAAAAACTTCAATACAAACTCATTGGCCAGTGGACGTTTATATTGACCATCAATAACATACACCGTCAACTTATTAGGAAACTTCACTGCCTGCCCATCGTGGTACGCTCCCCAGTAGGCCGGACCATCTTTATAGAATGTAAAATATTTATCAGCTATGGGTTTAGCGACTGACTTATCATAACCTCGGCTGGTTAAACTATTATTATTAAGTTTTATTTTTTGCTGATTATATAAATAATAATAATTATTACCGTATTTCAAAATATCACCACTCTTAAAATATTGACGTAAATATTCGGCAGTAAGTGGCGCTGTTTTAAAGCTATAAACTTGGCTCTCAAAATTTTTATGGTTGAGACTACTAGACATTTTAATCTTAAAATAATAAACCGTATTAGGATTAAGGTTGGTTAATTCAGCCCGATGACTAAGCTGATGATCCTTAGATGCCTGCAAACGTTTATTCATATGATCCGGATCAAGGCCATAGATTACCTCCGAGGTAGCTAAAACATTACTGTCCCAACTAATTACCGCCGCCTCTGGCAAAATTATGGCCTGGTTAGCGTTGGCTGGAACTAAATTACTAATTTTTATTTGGTTATAATCATGATAAGCAGAGGTAGTAAATTCCCCGCTTCTTTCAGTAGTATTGCCATCTTCATCTTTAATTAAAATATTAAAATAATACTTACTACCAGATGTTAAACCATCAATAATTATAAGATGCTCATAACGTAAATTATTATCTGAACGATGTTTGTCTAATTTATTTGGAGTAAAACCATAATAAATATTAAAACGGCTCGGTTCATTAGTAAAAAAATGAATAGCTGCTGCAGTATCTATGGCTTGAAGCACCCGAAGCCCACTGACCTCTGGAGCCACTGAGTCTTTCATCTTATCAGTATTAAAATATTGGACAAAAGACTCAACGCTCTGACCGCTACTATTGATAGCTATAATTTTATAGTAATAATCAGCCCTTTTTTGAAGTCCAGTAAGGTCAGCTTCATGATGCATTTTAAATTCAATATTGCCCACATGATAAATTAAGCGGTCACTACTAGTACCAAAATAAACATCACTTTTGGTCGGTTCACTAGTATTCCAAGTAACAGTGGCTATTCCATTATGTGGCTCACTAATAGCAATATCTGTAATGGTTATTTGAGCCATTGCTGGCAAAGCTATAGCCCAAGCAATCAGCAGAGAGTTAAAAAATAATAAATATTTAGATAATTTTCTAACTAAATACCACATAATATTTTATGGCTGAAATAAAGTCTCCGGTTCAAATTTTACTTCTTTAACCTCGGGAAATTGTTTAGCTACCGCTTCAAGTTGAGATTTAAGAATACTTACTCGGCAAGCCCCACCTCCCGTTTGGTTATATTGATCGGATAATCTAATGATTAATAAGCCACTATTTTTATCTAAATTAAGACTTTCTAAAAAGACACCCGATAAAGGAAACTCGCTACTCAAACCAGCAGCAGCGGCTTCCTCTGGTAAGGGGGTACTTAAAAATTTCTCAATTGTGTCTTTAATTGGAGTAACAGTAAAAGGTATATCATGGTCCCAAGCAACTAATCCACGCTGACTACATAAAACATTGCCAGTTTCATCTTGATCTAATCGGCTATCATAGTAGAAAAACTTGACAGTTCGCACTGTGCTTGTTGCTGGATTCCCAGAAAATACGATAGGAATTTTTAATTCTTTGTCTTTGTCCGGCAAACCCGAAGGATTGTCATTATGTAAAACTACAAATCCAGAACTAGTGGCTGGTGACTTAAAGCTAATAACTGCCCTAAAATCTACAAAATTATTAGTCATCCAATTAGATTGCGCTTCAGCTACACCCTCTCCTAACAGCTCGCCATTAACGTCAATAATTTTTATCGGAAAGGAACCCTCAAAAAACCAAGAACCACGAGCTCGACCACTAATAGTTGCTGGACTATCTATAATTTCTCCTGCTTGTGGCCTATCTACTATAATAAGGTCCGATATATCAATGGGCATATTGGGCTCAATAGTAAAATTAGTTTTGGGGGATTTAAATAAAGCATTAAGTTTAACAAATAAAATTATTAAACCACTTACTATAATCAGGCTCAGGATGAAATAAAAAATTGTTTTTTTCATACATTAAAATTTAGCGTTCTTGGGAGTACGTGGAAAAGGAATAATATCACGAATATTAGCTATCCCCGTCAAATACATTATAAGTCTCTCAAAACCTAGACCAAAACCAGCATGCTGAATGGAGCCAAACTTTCTTAGGTCTAAATACCACTCATAATCCTTTTTATTTATCTTTAAGTCATCAAGCCGTTTTGTTAAGAATGTCCAACGTTCTTCTCTCTGCCCTCCGCCAATAATTTCTCCAATACCCGGCACTAACAAATCAACTGCCGCTACTGTCTGGCCATCATCATTTTGGCGCATATAAAAAGCTTTAATGTCTTTAGGATAATCTGTTAAAAACACTGGCTGACCAAAAATCTTCTCAGT
The DNA here is from genome assembly GCA_964558835.1 of uncultured Gammaproteobacteria bacterium. Lineage (GTDB taxonomy): Bacteria > Patescibacteriota > Patescibacteriia > Patescibacteriales > Patescibacteriaceae > UBA1359. The sequence goes on along the minus strand of CAZLFO010000015.1, from coordinate 4,921 downwards.
AATATAACGCTCATGCTCAGTTTGTAAGTCCATCCCCCAACTTACTGGATATTGAAAATGCTGTTTACTCTTTAAGAGTAAATCAATAGCTTCACTATAGGATAATCTAACAAAATCAGTTTTAATGGTCTTTTGCAGACGCTCCATTAAAGTATTATCAATAGAATGATTAAAAAATTCCATCTCTTCTGGTAAGGTCTCTAAAATATAGTTTATTAGATATTTAACCATCTCTTCAGCTAAATCCATAATATCCACTAAATCAGCAAAAGCCATCTCCGGTTCTATCATCCAAAATTCACAAGCATGTCGGGTAGTATTAGAGTTTTCAGCTCGAAAGGTTGGACCAAAAGTATAAACCCGATTAAGGCCAAAGATAAGAGCTTCAGCCTCCAACTGACCACTAACTGTCAGATTCACTTTTTGTCCAAAAAAATCACGGCTATAATCAACCTGTCCGGTTGGTGTTTTTGCAATAGGTTGTGCTAAATCCATAGCGGTTACCGTAAACATCTCACCCGCTCCTTCACAGTCACTACTAGAAATAATGGGGGTATGAACATAACTAAAACCACGCTCTTGGAAAAATTGATGGATAGCCAAACTCAATACTGAACGTACTCGAAAAACCGAAGAAAACGTTGTGCTTCTTACTCTTAAATGAGCTATGTCCCTTAAAAATTCTAGGCTATGCTTTTTCTTTTGAAGCGGATAACTATTATCTGACGGCCCAAGAACCTCAATATAATTGGCCTTAAGTTCAAATGGTTGAAGCGGAGCTGGCGATTTGACTAACTGTCCTTCTACCTTAATAGCTGCCCCTAGACTTAATTTCTCTATCTCTGAAAAATTATCTAACTGTCTGCCAAAAACGATTTGTAAATTTTTTAAAAATGTTCCGTCATTAAGTTCAATAAAACCAAAATCTTTAGAAAGACGTACTGTCCTGACCCAGCCAGCCACACTAATAATTTGGTTTAAATACTGATTGGTCTGGCGATATAAATTTTTTATGTCAATAAATTTCATAAATTACCATAAACTTTTATGTACCAGCACTACTGGTCCGATATTTAGTCATTAAATTGTCTAAAATCTTTTTTAATTGATAGGGCTTAGCCACATGCTTCAACTGGACCCCACCATCAATAGAACCAGCCGTAGAAATAGTCAAAGAACCTGTGCCGGTAAAAATCTTAGTAAAAAATGGCTCCTCTACAGTAACATTAGTAATCTTACTATACTCAATACTTACTAAATTAGTAGATAGCCAGCCACGATGCACTAACACTCGATGGTCAGTAAAGGCATAAGCATTAGCTATTCTAAGATAAAAACCATAAAAGAAAGTAGCTCCTAAAAACAATAAAACCGGCACTGGCGGCGACTGATAAACCACAATTGATCCCATACTAATAAACAACCACAATAGCCAATAAAAGAAAAGGTAGCGATTACCAATAGAAAATTGATATTCAATTTTCTCGCCAGGTGTAATTATTTTTTGCCAAATGCGGTCATAATTCATATTAATCTTTAATTTAGTGCCTTAACAATTTATATTTATAATATACTAATATCTAAGAAAAACAAGCTTGGTGCTAGCTTTGTATAGTCCAGCCACCATCGACGACCAGAACTTGACCAGTGATATAACCTGCCTCTTCAGAAGCTAAAAAGGCAACAGCAGCCGCAATGTCTTGTGGCTTACCCAATCGACCCAGTGGTATCTTGGCAATGGTCGCCTCCTGAGATTCTTCATTAGTATTGCTAGTACCTGGAGTTATAATACTTCCCGGAGCAACAGCATTAACAGTAATCTGACGTGGAGCTAACTCTAGGGCCAAAGCCCTAATTAAACCATTAATGCCACCCTTGGAAGCACAATAATGAACTAGTCCCAAAAAACCAAGTAGTGAAGCAACAGATGAGGTCATAATGATGCGACTACCATTGGGCATAACTCGGGCTGCGGCCTGGGAACATAAAAATACACTTTTCAAATTTACAGCTATTACTTTATCCCATTGTTCTTCAGTTATGTCCATAAATGGAGTAAAAGGATAAATGCCAGCATTATTGACTAAAATATCCAGTGAACCAAATTCATCTGCTGTAGCTTGAATCATACGCTGAACATCGCGAGCATTAGAAACATCAGCCTCAATTTTTAAAACCCTAACACCTAAAGCACTAATTTCCTGAGCGGCTTCGGCTAAACTATTTAAATTAATATCGGCAATAGCAATATTATAACCATCACGAGCTAGCCTAACAGCAATACCGCGCCCAATACCCTGACCAGCCCCAGTAATTAAAGCTGTTTTATGTTTATTAGAGGACATAAAATAATTTAAAAATAAATTTAATTTATTATAATTATATCATAAACAATTTTAAATGAGTTGTAAAATATGCTATGATAGGAAAACCAATTTTAACCAAAATAAATATATGTTTTCTATTGACAAAGACTCTACCAAAATCGCCTATTTTAGTATGGAAATAGCCATCAACAACCAAATTAAAAGCTATGCTGGTGGGTTGGGTGTTCTAGCTGGCGATACTCTCAAATCAGCTGCTGATTTAAAAATACCCATGGTCGGCATCACCCTCTTAAATCGTTATGGCTATTTTAAACAAAAAATTAATCGTGAGGGTGAACAAATAGAACTGCCAGACAAATTTAATTATCGCTATCTTAAAAAAACCATGGCAGTTACCCAAGTAAAAATTGGCGAGGATATAGTAAAAATTCGTGCCTGGGAATATCTAATTAAAGGATATAGTAATTACTATATCCCAGTATATTTTTTAGACACCAACATCGTCGGCAACAAAGCAAAATATCGCTGTCTTAATAGTCAACTTTATGGCGTTGAACCAAAATATCGTCTAATGCAAGAAATTATTTTAGGCCGAGGCGGTGTAAAAATATTGTCCGAGTTAGGATATCATAATATCCAAAAATATCATCTCAACGAAGGTCATACTGCGCTAGCGGCGATAGAACTATTCCAGCAATCATTAGCGAAAAGCAAAAATGCCAAAATTAAAGAAGTGCGCCACAAATGTGTTTTTACCACCCATACTCCTACCAAAGCTGGTCACGATATCTTCCCTCTCAATTTAGCTAAAACTTTACAGGGTGATTTGCCTCATATTCCTGAGTTATTTAAAAATGATGAGCTAAACATGACTAAATTGGCTCTTTATTTCAGCTCTTATGTCAATGGGGTGGCTCGTAGCCACCAAGAAATATCTAAAAAATTATTTCCTGGCTATTGTATTTATTCCATCACCAATGGAGTGCATTCGGCAACCTGGACTGCGCCAGAATTCCAAAAATTATTTTATAAATATATCCCCACCTGGCGAGAGTGTAGTCTATCCTTACGCAATGTTTTTAGTATTCCTACTTCAGAAATATGGGAAGCTCACCAGCAAGCTAAAGCACGGCTTCTTCATTATATCTATAAGAAACAAGGCATTAAACTTGATTTAAATATTTTTACTCTGGGATTTGCTCGCCGATTTACTGGCTATAAACGATCCACTTTGCTATTTTACGATATGAATGAATTACTGAGAATTAATCGTACTGCCGGCCCTATCCAAATAGTTTATGCCGGCAAAGCTCATCCAGATGATGACAATGGCAAAGAACTTATTAAAGACATTGTTCAAATTAAAGAACAATATAAAAAAGAAATTAAAATTGTCTTCTTAGAAAATTATGATATGAACATTGCCAAGTTAATGACTGCCGGAGTAGATGTCTGGCTTAATACCCCCCTCCCCCCTAATGAAGCTTCAGGTACTAGCGGGATGAAGGCAGCTCATAATGGAGTACCACATTTTAGCACTCTCGATGGCTGGTGGATAGAGGGATTTGTTAATCGTAAAACTGGCTGGGCCATCGGGGGACGTCGTAATACTCTGGACCCCAAACAGCTCAATAAACGAGATGCCGAAAATCTTTATAATAAATTAGAAACCAGAATACTGCCTCGTTATTATCACTCCCCGGATAATTGGCGAGAGACTATGCGCTATACTATTGCTATTAATGCTTCATTTTTTAATTCAGAAAGAATGCTACAACAATATATCCAAAGTGCTTACTTATAATAACTCTCTAATTTATTAACCCACTCGGACGGTAAATTATGCTCTTTAGCTCCAGGTATAACCTTCCCTTCTAAATAGGCACGGCCTGGCTGTCCCCCTGACTGATCAGCTGGCTCTATATAAACTAAAGCAGCGATATTGTCTGGCCCTAATTCCACCGTAACAGTTTGCCGTCCATATAATGTCGGATAACCTTCATATATATCTAGCGCCTTAAGACAATTTTCATCTATTCTCCATAACAAGCCCCAAACATATTTACCAGGATAAGGAATTATATTAGCATAGCCTCGTTTATCAAAGGTTAAATCATAGTCCAACAATTTAGCCGGGCCAAGCGCTTCAATATCGGACCCACATCGACTATGCATATTATCGCTACTCAAGTTAGAACCATAAGCAAAATAAATAATGGGTGACGTTACTGCTGAGGTCACTGTCTGATTTTTACTGGGTCGCAATAAACACCTAGTAATAACTATAGCACATACTAAAACCATTAAACTAATAAAAATAAACCATTTTACTATTCGTGGCATATTGTGGTCATAATTCATAAATAAAAATCTCTAAATATTATAACAAAATTCAACAAAAACTAATAACAATAATATGTTAGACTTTACCTGTTTCTTTTGCTATAATATCACCGTAAGATAAATTGGTTATGAAGCACCACCTCAATATAATAAAATATAGTAAGTTATTAGTCTGGCTAATATTTTTGGTATTGTGGGGATTAATGAGCCAGCCCTTTAATACTCAAGCTGCCCCAATTAATAATACTGAG
>CAZLFO010000014.1:0-9423 GCA_964558835.1 uncultured Gammaproteobacteria bacterium | reverse complement strand
TATTATAGCGAATTGCCATTTTTTTGACAATTTTATTTCTCTCCTTTATAATAATGGGCCAGGCCTCGGTGGCGGAACTGGTAGACGCGCACGACTCAAAATCGTGTGGGAGCAATCTCATGAGAGTTCAAGTCTCTCCCGAGGTACTGATAAAGAAATTTAAGAAAACATTCTGTTTAACAACTAAGGACATTAACAACTAAATAAAAATTAAAAGGAGAAGGAAAAATGAATTATTATTTTTTCCCAATTGAAATATTCGTGAATTGGCTGCCCAATATCCTAGATTGGTGCAACCGACACACGAATAAACATTATTTTTTTGATGCTGGCCGAATAGCCAGGATCATCCTAAATGCTATTATGATAGCTGAACATGATCCCAATTTATCTAATAAAGATAAACTAGCGGGATTAATTAAGGTATCAGAAAAATTTATGGTTCAAGAGGCTCTACTAGAGTGTCTTGAGGATATTAATTTTTTTGGACAACACCCTGAAATCGTCAAAATCATAAGGGAGTCGGATAGTCCAGCTAATTATCTGGTATATAAGGCCCAGACAATGGAATATATTAGCCCTACCGCTCCGGGACGTTGGCTAATTTTCGATCCCGAGGATGATATCAATGAATTTTGGCAATGGTGGGAAGAACAAATTACCGACTGCCAATGCCAGTTTTCTAATGATATTATTATCAATCAACATTTGATGTGGGCCCAAGCTATAACTAGTACATTTAAGTCTAGCTATGGCCTGGGGAAAACTGGCGGTGAATATTTACAAGACAATATTAAAAATTGGTTGAAAAATGTAACAGCCAATAATAATTTTGATCTGATTGACTCGGCTATTAAAAAACTACAAAATCTAGAAGAGCCGATGCAAACCGCCTGGTATAATAGTCTCCATCAGGCCTTGATATGTACCGCTCAGCAAAAAGATTACTGGCGACACAACATTAACCAAGTAATAATAACACATCTGCCCACTGACGTCAGTCTTTTGGAAGATGCCTTTGATATTATTATCTAGTTAGGGTCGCCCCTAACTATATATAATAACATTACTAGCCGTTAGCTATTTAGCTGACGGCTTTTTCTTATGCCTACCTAAAGTCATCTGAGCCTGCCGCCACTGGGCAATAGCCTGATGATTGCCAGATAATAAAATGTCAGGAACAGGATAGTTTTGACCATTAAAAGTTAAAACTTCTGGCTTAGTATATTGAGGATACTCTAATTGACCAGCGCGGCTATGCGACTCTTCCATAAGACTAGCTGCATTACCCACTACCCCGGGCAATAAACGGGCAATAGAGTCAATAATGACCATCGCCGCCAACTCCCCACCAGTTAAAATATAATCACCAATGGAAATTTGTTCATCAACTAAATAGGTAACTCTTTCGTCAACCCCCTCATAGCGACCACAAATTAAGACTAATTCATCAAGCTGGCTATAACGACGAGCCCTAGCTTGAGTCCACTTGTGCCCTCGCGGGGATAATAAAATAACTCGGCGCTTAGCATAATTAGTTTTTATATCTTCTAATGCCCTAGCAATTGGCTCAGCCTGCATTATCATGCCCGGTCCTCCCCCATAAGGAGTATCATCAATGCGTCGTTGTTTATTTAAAGACCAATTATGTAAATCATGAAGCTTAACTTGAAAATGGCCAGACTTTTGAGCGCGGCCTAAAATAGATTGATTTAAATAATCAAAAGCTTCAGGCAAAACAGAAATAACTTGGAATAACATAACTTCATTATACCATAAAAAACAAAAAGACCGGAATTATTCCGGCCCTTTTGCTATCCTCACAAAATTTTAGATAGATAAATTCTCTACTGAAGAAGTGTCAATTTTTTCTTCGGTGGAACGCTGTGGACGAGGTTCACGACGTGGACGCTCTCCAGCATTAGGATCATAAATTTTTAGATTGACCCGGGCGTTATTCTTAGCGCCGACAATCTTTAATAAAGTGCGGATGGCCTGCGCTGTTTGACCACGACGACCGATAACATAACCCATGTCGGCCGGGTTAATTTTTAAGGTCAAAAGAACGCCCATCTCGTCAACGGTTCGCTCGACAACAACATCTTCGGGCTGGCTGACGATGGCCTTGACAACATACTCTAAAAACTCTTTGTCTTTAAGTTCCATAGTTTTTACTTTAACTTAAAATTAGGCTAAATTACCTAACTAAGACTAATCTAACATAGCTAAACTATTATGTCAATAAACCACCCCAGTCCTCAAAACCATATAAATCACCAAAAAATACTGCTATATAATCAATTTTTACTATTAGCAAAGGAGAGATGATCTTGGGGGTCATATTCTAAATCGGCGTCTTGAATAATAACATAATCGCCACTAACTAAATTAAGGCCGGATTTAATGGCTCCGCCCTTGCCAAGCTTGCGGCTATGGAGATAGGTTTTATATTTTGTAGATAAACTTTATACTATCTCTCGCGACCCATCAGTAGAATAATCCTACAGCCTCAATTTTAGATAAAATAGTCATTAAATTGTCTGCTTCATTAAAAATGGGAATGATAATAGATAGCTAGCACATTAATTTATACCAATATAACCCTATTTACGGTAAACAAAAAAACGATAAAGTAAAAAATTCCAAACTGTCGCTAGGGCAATATTGGCTAAACGCATTAAAAGATAATTAAAACCTAGATAACTATTAAAAAACCACATCCAGCCAATAGCAATAACATAATTCACCATAGTGAGGGTTATATAACGAGCAGCCTGGCGAGTAAAGGCACCGCTTGAACCAAACACCCAATATTTATTAAGTAAAAAAATATAAACTGCCATGCCCAGCTGATTAATTATAACTGCTACCACTGGCGTTAAACCAATAATAGTTTTCAATAAATAGAGGGTAGCTAAATCTAAAACTACCCCGCTGCAACCCACCGTAAAATAACGACGAAATTGCGGCGACTTAAACTGACCAAGTAAAAAATGGTACAGCTGACGCAATGATTGAGAAAATGACATAACAATCTCTATTGCAACCCAAACACCTGTAAATGGAGCTTCTTAGCCGACTGGTCATCTAGTTCTTTATAGACGGCACGAACCGTATAACGATAACGACCGCTGGGCAGACAAAACTCATCAATAACCGCTAAACTCCACAGACTCTCTCGGCCAAGCTTCTCTTCAATATCTTGAAGTTGCTTAATCAATTCCTGACGACTAGCTGCCTCCACATTAGCATCTAAAGTAATCAATTTCTGGGTTATTTCCACGGTCGGCGCTAGCATCGGATGATCGCTTAAATAATTTATTAGCAGTTCAGCATCAATCTCGGCCGTAACCATAATTTCATCATTATAATGTTCCTTAAGTTGAGCCAAAAGACCAATGGGTTCTTCCCCGATCATAATTGTCCAGGTGGCATAAGGATTAGCGACTGCTGGTATGTTTTGAGCTGGACAAAAATAAATTTTTTCTGCTCCGCTATAGGCTAAAAAGGCGGTGACTGTTTGGCGTAAAGCTTCTACTATCCCCTCGCCCCCAGCCATAAGCCAACCTAAATGTTCAGTTTCTTTATAGTGATTCTTCTCTTGGCCAAAAACTTTACCTAATTCAAAAATTTGTAATTGGGGCACTTGTTCTTTGGCATATTCATGGGCCTGTTTAATCAGGCTGGCCATAATCGTCTGTCGCAAGGCTGGATAATCTTCATTGATAGCGTTTTGTACTGTAGCCATTGACCAAGGTAAATAATTGGTTAAAGTATTATCATCTGGCCGCACCATTGTCCAAGATAAAACCTCATCCCAACCTTGAAAGGCTAGCCAGTCACGCCATCGCTCTTTAGCCTTAATCAGTAACGGAGTTATGTCTGAAGTCGCTGGCAGGGCGGGTAAAATAGAGGGTAGTTGATCAAAACGATAAAGCCGCAAAACTTCTTCCACTATATCCTCGGGTAGTTCTATGTCCGTACGCCAGCTAGGAACAGTCACCTCCCACGGTAACTGCTGATCATTAATCTGAAACTCTAATTGACTTAATAACTGCCGGCTGTGATCTGGTTCAATAGTTATACCACCTAATTCACTAACTAGCTGCGATTTAAAATTGATAATTTTTATTTCAGCCTTCTCTTTATAATCTTCAAAGGTCTGACTGGCTATTTGGCCTCCGGTTTGGTCTACCAGCAAATTAATCAATAAATTAAAAGCATAATCTAGATCTACTAGACTTAAGTTTTTACTTAGCCTATTACTGGCCTCAGTAACTATGTGAAGCGTCCGGGCATTACGGCGAATTAAGGCCGGGTCATAAAGGGCCATTTCAGCCAAAATAGTCTTAGTTGATTCAGAAATAGCGGCATAATTAGTGCCAACAATACCAGCTAGAGCAATAACATTATGGCGATCATGGATAATTAGTTCTTCATCTTTTAAATGCAGGGGGGTCCCATCAAGGGTAATAATCTCACGAGGCCGATGATTGATTGACCAAACTATATCACCATCAAGTCGGTCATAATCAATTAAGTGAGAGGGGTAACCGGTCAGAAGCATGACATAATTAGATAAATCAACCGGCAAATTGACACTATTAATCTCATAAAAGGCTAAATAATCCACCAGCCATTGAGGTGAAGCTTGAACGGTTATGTCTTGTAATTTAATGGCCTTTAAGCGACGAACTGCTGGGGTTTCTACCCTGATCGATACTGGAACTTCAGCCGGCGTCCACTCTTTAGTAGAGGGCAAGTTCAAGGATAAATTAAAATAAGCAGCAATTTCGCGAGCTAGACCAATAACCGATAAACAATCAGGGCGATTTTGTCTAATTTCAAAACCCAGTAAAACATCGGCCTGATTATTATAATTAACGGTCTCCAGACTTTCCTGCATAAAGCCAGTCATAGTTAAAGCTGCGCCAATTTCTGCTGGAGTAGCCGCTAAGCTGGGAATTAATTGTTTAATTTGACTATACAATATTTTCATGGTGATAGGGTTTATAACCTAAATTACCGCCTAATAAGGTGCGGATGTCAGTAATATTATAACTGGCCATAGCCCAGCGGTCGAGCCCAAGACCAAAAGCAAAACCATGCCACTCCCGCGGATCAAGACCAGCCATTGTTAAAACTTTAGGGTGAATTAGTCCGGCGCCCCCCATTTCTATCCACCCCACGCCCTTACAGACTGAGCAACCTGCGCCCTGACAATTAAAACACTGCATATCTGGCCCAACTCCTGGTTCTACTTCAGGATAATATTTATTACGAAAACGAATTTTTACTTCTGGACCATATATAGCTTGAAAAAGAACGGTAAAAGTGCCAAATAAATCAACTAAACTCACTTTAGGCATTACTACGACCCCCTGATAATGATGAAAGATAAAATGATTGCTTTTATTAACAGTTTCGTTGCGATAAACTCGGCCAGGGCACACTACTTTAAGGGGCGGAGCATAGTTAGCCAGAACCCTGGCTTCAATTGACGAAGTTTGAGTGCGAAGTAAAATATTCGGCTCTTCTAAATAAAAAGTGTCCTGCATGTCCCGGGCGGGGTGATCTAAAGGCACATTAAGCCGTTGAAAACAAAACTCATCAGTCTCAATTTCCCGGTCCTCCATAATACTATAACCCAACCTAATAAATAGTTCATTAAGTTTACGAATAGTTTGAGTAAGGGGATGAAGATGGCCTAATTTTACTGGGGCAAGACCTAAAGATTGAGCTTCGGCTTGCCAAGCGGCTTGTTCATTAGTTGCCCTAATCTCAGCAGCTCGAGCTTCAAACAGGGCTTGGGCTTGTACTTGAATTTGCTGCCATAGGGGCCCTTGCTGCCGTTTTTCTTCTAGTGGCAACTGAGCTAAGGCTTTAATTTGAGTCTTAATTATACCCTCCCGACCCAGATATTTATGCCATAAAGCCGTAAGATCGGCTTCAGTTACTGCCGCCTTAATTTGCGAACTAAGTTTATCTAATATTTGATCTCCTAACATATATTACATTGCCTCAGGGGCTTTAATCCCTAAAAGGGCTAAACCATTAATAATTACCTGCCGAATCCCGGCCGCTAAACGCAATCTCCACTGTTCTTCGCTAGAGCCAATAATTCTCACTTGTTGGTAATAATTATTAAAGTCTTGAGCTAAATCAAATAGATATTTAGCTATAATTGCTGGGTCAGCTGCCTGGCTAGCCTGACTAACCACCTCACTAAAACGAGCCAGACTCAAAATTAAGGTTTTTTCTAAGTTGTTGGGCTGACCCACTAAAGATAAATCTCCATTCATTTTTGACTTAGCTTGACGTGCCAGACTGGCTAAACGAACAGCAGCATACTGAATATAGGCAGCAGTATAGCCATCAAAGCTTAGAGCCTGGTGGATATCAAAAACAATCGGCCGAGCCGGACTTACCTTAACCATTTCAAATTTTAGCGCACCAACGACTACTTGCCAAGCCGTCTCCTGAACCTGCTCCTTGCTCCACTCCGGATGACGCGCTTTTACTTCTTGTAACTCTTGAGTAAACAGGGCTTCACGCAAGGCTTCATAAGTAACGACATTGCCCTGGCGAGACGACATAAGACCGCTCCGCAATTTAACAAAACCATAAGATAGATGACGAATGGGCTTATTAAAACCTAATTTAGCTAAGATAGCTACTAGTTGTTTAAAATATAGACTCTGACGTTCATCAATAACATACCAGGACTCGTCAATATTATAATCGCGAAATTTAACCTGGGCTAAAGGAAGATCCGCTACCGGGTATAATGTCGTGCCATCACGACGCAAAAATAATAACACCCCTAAACCTTCTGGCTCTAAATTAGCCAAAATAGCTCCGTCATTTTGTTCTAAAATGCCGGCAGTCAGCATGTCTTGGACTAATTTACGACCCTCTGCTAAAAAATCACTTTCAAAAAAAGTGTGAGCCCAATGAATATCTAATTCTTCATAAATTTGATTAAAATAATCCAAGCTCCATTGCCGAGTTTCTTGCCACTGGCCATATTCAGACTGCTGTTTGGCTTCCAGACGCCTCAAAATAAGGCTTACTTCTTCTTGTCCTACCGGATTATTAGATAACTCTTGACTGGCTTGAGTATAAAGTTCTCCTAAATAACGGCCAAGATTCTCGTGGGACCGTTGATTTTCTGGTATTTGATTTAATTTCCATAGAACTTTAGCCGCCTGAATACCTAAATCATTTAAGTAGGAAACTGGAAGAACTTTATAGCCTGAAAAATTAAGCAGATGAGTTAAACTATCTCCTAGGCACAAATTACGCAGATGGCCCACATGATAGTCTTTGTGAGTATTAACATTAGAATATTCAATCATAATTTTACGCCCCTGACCGCTGTTTATAGCGCCATACTGACTGCCAGCCGATTCAATCTCCCTGACTATTTTATCTAGTAAAAGCTCCCCTCTTAAATTAACATTAAGATAAGGGCCAACCGCCTGCCAGCCAGCGATAGCTGGATGTTCTGTAGCACTTAATTTAGTGACTAATTTTTCAGCTAATTCTCCCGGCAAACAACCTAATTTTTTAGCAGCGGCAAAACAAGGCCAGCCTAAATCCCCTAACTCGGATTGCGGCGGAATAACTAAATCAGCCGGTAGCACTAAAGGTTCTGGCAATTCATGATTAATTAAATCGGCAATATCCTGGGTAATTTTTTGGTACCAACCCATATATTAACTAACAATTAAACGCCAAAATTGTTTCTTGCCCTTTTGCAGCAATAACGGTTCATGGCTTAATTGAATTATAGCTGCGCTATCTTGTATGGTTTGTCCTGCCAATTTAATACCGCCTTGTTCAATTAAACGGCGGGCTTCACTACGACTAGCAACAGCTTTAAGGTTAATTAATAAGTCAACGAGCGACCAACTGCTAGAAGATAAAGTAATGGTGGGAATATCTTCAGGAATATTTTTTTGCTGGACCACGGTAACAAAATAATTTTCGGCCGTTGCCGCGGCCGCTGCTCCATGATACATGGTTACCAAGGTTTTAGCTAAAATCATTTTAATATCCCGAGGATTAACACCATTGCGCAGGGCCGTCTCATATTCTTTAATTTTTGTTAGGGGAACACGAGTAACTAACAAAAAATATTTAATAATCAAAGAGTCTTGCAGTCCCATCATTTTGGCATACATAGTTTGGGGATCATCAACCAAATTAATAGTATTGCCCCAGCTAGAACTCATTTTACGGCCATCAGTGCCTTCAATCAATTCAGTCATCATGATATTTTGCGGTTCCTGGCCATAATAAGCCTGGAGAGACCGACCAGCCAAGAGATTAAAACGTTGGTCCGTTCCTCCTAGCTCTACATCAGAGTGTACCACTACGCTATCATAACCCTGCATCAAAGGATAAAGCACCTCTCTTAAAGATACTCTCAGTCCAGCATCTAAACGTCGTCGAATATTATCTCGGGCAATAAACTCCGCCACAGAAAACTGATCAGCTTGAGCCGCAATTTCCTGATAAGTTAATTTACTCAGCCATTCACTATTATAATGAAATTCACAGCGCTTAAGGTCAATAATCTTACCAGCTTGGTTAAAATATTCCTTCATATTGTTGGCTACCTGTTCTGGCGACAGCATCGGTCGTTCACTGTCTTTATCTGAAGTATCTCCAATAACTCCAGTAAAATCACCCACTATAAAGATAGCTTGATGTCCTAGCTCCTGAAAATCGCGCAACTTCAAAAGGGGTATTGACCGACCCAAATGTATTTTAGTACTGGTAGGATCAATACCTAACTTGACTCGCAAGGTTTGACCACTTAATAATTTTTCCCGTAAGATTTCTCTGACAATAACCTCATTAACGCCTCGCTCCAGCAGGTCATCAATGAGTTCCAGACTAGGTTTAACCATATAATTAACGGCCAACTAAGGGGCAAGACCGCTTAGTTAGCTCTGTAATTAAATTTTCTAGCAATTCATGCCGGGCTGGCAGTTCATCGGCCACCCTATCTATTTTAATAATTAGCTTAAATTTAAGACCAGCTGGCATTAATTCTTCAAAATAAACCTGGGGTGGACTCACCTTTTTCTGGTAATGCTTGGCTACTTTAAGGCCAGCGGCTAACGCTCCTGCCTTCACTTCTTTTAACACACTCCCTGGGCCGGCAATAGCGGATAATTCCAACACCCAACCATGCTCAGTTTCACTATAGGTAGTAACTTTTTGGTTAGTAAATAAACGATTAGGCATAATAATTGTCCCTCCAGTAGCCGTTAAAAGACGGGTAGATCGCCAGGAAATATCTTCTACTTTAGCGACCGTTCCATCGTCCAGACGCAGATAAGCTCCCACCCGGATAGTTTTATCTAATATAACAAATAAAGCAGCAAATAAATTAGATAAAGTCTCTTGCAG
>CAZLFO010000013.1:0-9434 GCA_964558835.1 uncultured Gammaproteobacteria bacterium | reverse complement strand
CGGCCGGGAATATTTTGCAGTAATAAATCTTGCCAATAATATATCCGCCTAATAGCTGGATTATTTTCTAAAATAACCTGACCGCGCGGATGAATTAAGTAATCAATAGAGCTTGCTGGATAGACTTCTTTAATAATGGGCAATAAAAAAGTAGAAAATAATAAATCACCTAGCTGGTCTACTTTAATAATTAATATCCGGGGGTGGTCCGTAATGTCTTTAAGCGGTTGAGGCCAAATTAATAGATCGCCCAGCAGTTCAAAGGGCCAAGTTATTAAAAACCAACCACTCTTAAATACTTTAATAACTAACCGCCGAGGACTTACCTTTAGATAAGAATAGTTAGCAATAAATTTGTGCCACAATTTAATATGACGTTTAAGTCTTAACATATCCAAAAAACAATAAAAGAGCTAAAGCACGGACTGATAAAGTTGTTTATAACCATCTATCATCTGTCCCATATTGTACTCTGCCAGAACTAATTCATAGGCTTGTTCTATTATATGGTCCCTGGCGCTACTATTAGAAACTGCCTGCATAATTTTATGAGATAATTCTTGGGCATAATCTGTCTCAAACAGCCACCCGGTAACATTGTCACGAACGATTTCCCTGACACCATGGACATTAGAAGCCACCACTGGCACCCTAGACACCATCGCTTCCAATAGCACCAACGGTAAACCCTCCCAGTGCGTAGATAGGCAAAAAACATCGCAATAATGAATTAGAGAAGAGGCGTCCGGTTTATTACCTTCAAAAAATATACGCTCTGATAGTTTTAAATCGTGGGTCAAACGTTGCAATGAACTTAACTGAGGACCATCGCCAATAATAACTAAATTAAAATTATCATCCAGAAATTGAAAAGCTTCAATAAGGGTGGCTACATTTTTTTGATAATGCAATCGGCAAATAGTCATTACCAAATATTTACTATGTTGGTGCAACTGCTCTAAGTCTTGGTCATTTTTAGGATGAGGAGGTATAACTGCATTTTTTATCAATATTATCTTGGGCTTCTGACCCCTCATGGTCTTGCTCACTAACTTATAGTCATCTTGGCCAACACAAACAATAATATCCACCAACCGATTAGTCAGCTTCTCTATAAAAAAAGCTACACGATCTAATAAACGTTTTTTATGGGCTAAATGAAACCCATGTATTGTATAAATAAATTTAAAATGATAACGCCCCAAGCTCAATTTGGCTAATTTCACAAAAAGAGCTGCTCTAGTACCATGAGCTTGTACTATATCGGGGTGCCAATGTACAATAATCCGACGCAAATGCCAAAAAACCGCAAAAAAATTATCACTTTTTGGATAAAATAACTGAGCTGAACAGGAAAATTGATCTTTAGATGGTGGACAAGGTATGAAAAAGGCAAAATTAAATGTATCCTTAAGTCCCTGATAAATAGACAAGGAAATCACCTCTCCTCCACTTTTAATTCCCGAGGAATGAACAACTAGAATTTTAGACATTGATTTTACAACTAAGGTTTCCATTTAAGTATTAACTCATCTTGTCATTTGGGTGATCTTGTATATTATAGCAACAACATCAATTTAACTCGACCATACTTTGATATTTTTGTCTCCCAAAAACTGAAATTGTCTTTTCATTACAGATGATAAATTAAAAACTATTTACTTAAACAAGTCTGGCTATTTAGGACATTACCTAAATTTACCTTTATTCTACCACAATCCTAGACTACCAACAAATCAACCAAGTGGCTACTCAGCTCATTCTAAAGAATATATGATTTTTTTCATCCTATTTTTTACAGGCAGTAAAATTTAAACTAGTGGCTAAATAACGCAATGGCGTATAATTAATTAGCAATTGATCAAGATGCTCCATGGCTGGACTAAGCCGCCCATAATTAATAGATATTTTAGGAAAAAGCATAAGATGCCAAAGATCTAATAAATTATAGCCATATTGAGGCAAAATTCGCTTTATATAGGACTCTTTATATAGCCCGGTCATGATAATAATGGCCTCGCAAATGAACAAATCTTTGCCCCCAAGAATAGGAATAAGGTAAATTAAAACAAAAAAATAGACCACCAGGCCTTAAAATACGATGTATCTCTAATAAAGAAGCAACTTCATTAGGTACATGTTCTAAAACACCAAAACTAACCACTACATCAAAAGACTGATCATCAAACGGTAAGTTAGACTGATGATGCAGGGAGATATAATCTATTGGCCTAATCGCCAGGGGCAACTGATCGGGTTGGAAATCCATAATGTCGCTAGCCCGAACCCTGAAACCAAAATCATATAATAAAACTGAATTATGACCGAGACCGCAACCCCAATCTAAAAGTTGCACTTTCTCTGTACCAAAATATTGTTGACAGAAATTTCTAATATAAAAACAAAACTGCGTATAACTAATCTGAGTAGCCGGATTTCTTAAAAAATCATATTTTTTATCAGCGGTAAGGGCAGCTAAAATTTCTGAAAAATTAGGCTTCTGCAATTGAAAAAAGCTTTGACGGCGTAATTGTGGATAATTCATAAATTATAATTATGGGCGCCACTTAAGAATCATTAATTTTTTAATTCTTAACCAATTAGACCGATCGATTTGAATAGCCGCTCGATAGTGCCACATCTTAGACATACCCTGCATAGCTTCAGTTTTACCCTTAATTGCCCACCAGCCTAACTTTCCACGACGCAAAAAAGCATTAACCACCATACCAATCTGCCCCAGTAATAGCCAATGAAAATTCTTTAAAATATCTACTAACGGCCAATTGCGAATAGTCACCCAGCAAACATTGCGATTGGGCCAAAAAACCTTAAGTGCCGAAAACTTCTTGGCAGTTTGTCCCCCCTTATGATAAACGACTGCCCTAGCCACGAACAAGGCCCGCCAACCAGCCCATTGTAAACGCAATGAAGCATCTAAATCTTCATAATAAGCAAAAAAACCTTCAGCAAAAAAATCACCAGCCTGATGCCATAAGTCCTCTACAGCTTGGCGGCGACACAAGAAAGCACCACCACAGCAACCCAATACTTCCTGATCTTTATTATAATGCCCAACCGGTTGATTACCGCCGTGAGCAAAAACAAGTCCATTTCGGCTATAATCTAAGCCAGCCGAATCCATTAGGTCACGCTGAAAATAATTAATCATTTTAGGCTGAAAAAAACCATAAGGTTGATTGTGGGGATTATCAGCTGCGACCAATAGCTGATCCAATAAATCCGGCTCAACGGTCGTGTCATTATTCAAGAAAAAAATATAGCTACAATCAGCTTCTTGCAAGGCTCTAGCTACGCCAATATTATTACCGCCAGCAAAACCGCTATTTTTCTCATTTAGAATATGGATATATTCAGGAAATTCCGTTGCTAAACGAGCCCCCTCGTCATTGCCCGAAGCATTATCCACCAGAATGACCTGAAAATTTTGATTCTTTAAGCGGCGCAAAGACTGCAGACACTCTACAGTATCGGTATAGCCATTAAAGTTAAGAATAATAAAATAAGTTTTAGATAAAGTCATAGATTTGTTGATAAATAACATCTAAAGATATTGGCATTATGACCAGTAAACACCGGCCCACCTGACCAAACGATATCCATCTACTTAAAATTTTGGCTGAAACCACAAATTCAGTATATTAAAAATGATTTCTAATAGCAATCTCGTCCCAAAATTGTTGATTCGTGGCCATTACTTTTATTTTTCATTATTAATAAGTTGACCATAAATTGCCAAACTATTTTTAACTATGATACGCCAATCATAGGTAGATTCAACCTTGGCTCTAGCTGCTTTAACAATATTCTTCCACAAATCTTCAGACGACAACAGATCAGATAACTTTTTCACAAATTCATCCTTGTCTCTAAAGAGTAAAATATCTTGGCCATCAATTAAACCAAGCCCCTCAGCACCAATTAACGACGACAATACCGGATTACCCATAGACATTGCTTCTAATATTTTCAACCTTGTCCCGCCACCAAAGCGCAAAGGAACGATTAACACACTATTACTAAGGCTGGATAGCATATTATCGGGGAGATATTCAATATAATCAAAACCAAGACTGGAGAACCTTTCTTTTAAGTCCTCGCCTACACCTTTACCAATAATTTTCATTTTAAAATTAATCCCCTGGCTAGAACAAGCCGGCAGTAATTCATCTAAAAAAAAATTAATAGCATCAACATTCTGCAAATTCTTAAACCAGCCAATAAAATAAAGTTGTCTACTGGGGCGAATATCTTGAGGAAAAGGAAAATCGTCAGTATTGACTCCGTTAGGTATTATCTCAATATTTCTTTTTTTGGTAAATTTAGCTAGATAGGAAGAATCTTCGTCGCTCATGGTAATAATTAAGTCAAAACTCTTGAGTGCACCAACTTCCTCAATTCTAAAAAAAAGAAAACGGCCAAAATTCAATATCTTGTCTCTCATGCTAGTCCCTACCAATAATTGTCGCCACAAATTTCTAAAGACAATCTCGTGGATTACCAAAACCTTTTTGGTGTTAAGATTTTTGTCGTAATACTTTATCATTTGCGAGAACTCAAACTGCACAACATCAATTTTATTATCAAGAACTATATTATTGATTACTCTTTTTATGCCTCTATAGCAAAAAAGTTGGCAACCAAAAATACGTAAAATTAAATAAACAAATTGTTTTAATTTTGAGCTATGAGTTAGAACATGATGGAAGACAACTCCGGGTAAGGCTGACTGGCACTCTCTTAAATCAACTTCTTCCTGGCCATAATCAATAAAAAGAAAGTGTATTGAGAAATATTGGCTATCCTCTTTGATAAGATTAAAAAGCCTAACTTTACCACCAGAATCAATAGGATAAGGCAAAAATGGACTAACTATCAGCATTTTCATAAATTATCGATTCAAAAAGAAAAACTTAAATTTGGACCACAAATAAGCAATATTCAGCTTATTTTTCTTTTCTTTAATTTTAGAAATTATCACTTTAAATGAACTAAATAAAAAAGCCCGATAAATCAAAAGTTCAGCTTTCTTCAAATCTGCTTCTGATAAATACTTTGATCTAACTCTAGCTTGTGATCCAGTGGACATTGCCTCCCGAGTAATAATAGAAAAAATATCACCATCAAATAACTTATCTCTGACACATTGATCATAATACGCTGTCCCAGGGAAGGGTGTAGCGCAGCCAGAAAAAAGATAATCAGGCTTTGATTCCTTGATAAAATGAATAGTGTCTTTAACTGTTGACCAATCTTCTTCGGGTAAACCAACAATCAAAAATATCCAAACCCACAAACCATGACGATGACACATTTTAATTGCCTCCATGTTTTGTTGGACTGTAATTTTTTTAGGTATAGAATCAAGGATCTTCTGACTACCAGACTCAACCCCAAAACCAATCCTTGTTAAACCGGCCTTTTTCATTAATATAATAAGCTCTTCATCAATCAAGCTGGCTTTAGACATACAACTCCAACTAAAGTGCAAGTCATTCTCAATAACTAAATTACAAAACTTTACCACCCTGTCTCGACTAAGAGTAAAACAATCATCCCAAAAAGTTATATGTTTCACCTTAAATTCAGAAATCAATATATTAACTTCCTGAAAAATTCTTTCTGGGCTTTGTAATCTAATACAGCGGCCATAACCACGACTAACTGTGCTGCCGCCAATTAAACAATAGCTACAGGTATTAATACAGCCACGAGAAGTAAATAAAGTCATCCAGGGTTTCTCGCCCCACCAGGCTTGATATCTATCAATTGGCAAATCATGAAAATTGGGTATTGGCAAAGTATCCAAGTCAGTCAGCCTTTCATTTTCCGTCCGTTGATTCATTATGAACTCACCATCCTTAAAAAGGGCCAAGCCGTGGGCGCTATCCCCATATAATAAAAAGTCTCCAAAGGTCACTTCGGCTTCACATAAAATTAAATAATCAATGGCCCTTTTTTCTTTATTAACCTCGCGCAATACTCTTTCGGGGAGGGCTGGAGATAATATCGGCTCCCAAAGGAATGTAATTAAATTATATTTTTTAGCTATTTGTCCAACAATGATATCGTGAAATAAAGTATCATCGGCGGCCTTAACAATAAGATAATTATAATTCTGCCGGTCCTTTATCCACGAATCAACCGCTAAAAAATCAAGATCCAGACCATTGGCATCTAAGACATCAACAATAGCTCCATGTTTTTCTCTTAGATATTGTGCAAAAACAGCCCCCTCATAAAAGGGGCTCACCTCTATGGGTAATATATCAGCACAGCGCTCGTCTCGGCGAACATTTTGACCATTAAACCTGGGTGGATTAATAATTAAAACTTTAACTTGCTCAACATTTTTATTTTTTTCCATACTAAAAATAAAATCTAATTATAAATAAACGCCAATAACGGTTTCCAAAATTCAACAATCTTCTAAATGGCACAAGAACTAATAATAAAGAATAAAGAATTTGGAAAAATATAGTCCGCCACAGGCCAAACATATAGATCAAAACAATTATCACCTCAGCTATTTTAAGCTAGCGGTTCCTAATATTTCTTCCACCTGCGCCTTATAATCTGGCTTTAAACTAATCGCCTGTTGAGCCGCATATTGGGCCTCTTCATCTCTCCCCTGTTGATGATATAGGTCAGCCAGCCTTAACCAAATTTCCGCCCCTTGGGGATAAAGACGGGCTAATTGCTCGGTAAGCATAGTGAGACGGTCAATGTCTCCGGCCGTCTGATAATGTTTAATGGCTTCATTAAGATAATTGCCGGCACCTAGTAACTTGGCGCCCCCCTTATCTAAACATTTATCTAGAAAATCGTAAGCTTCAGCTATGTTAACTTGGGCCTGAAGCTCTGTCCGACCTAGATGACAATAAGTATCCCAATAATCAGTACTAATTGCCAAGGCTTCTTTGAGAGTCGCTATAGCTTCATCAACCTGGTTTAAATCCATAAGAAGTTGTGCCTTGACATAATAGGGCAAAATATGTTCACGCCCATTTTCAATAGATTCATCCACATATTGTAAGCCTTCCTGAGCATAATTAACTGATAAATTATTGCGACTGGTTTGACTAGCTAATTCCAAAAGCTGAGCCAGCTGCATATTTAAGAAATTATCATTCGGATTATACTCTAAATTCTTTTTGCCCTGGTCAATAGCATAACTAAAAATAGCTGTCCGCTGGACATCGGTTAAGTTATCTAAATAATAACTGGTGTTAAGTAAGGCATTAATCATGGCTGACCGGCCATCGCGCACCAATGGCGAACCTTCGGCTTGCGCTTGCTTAAAGATCTCTAATCCCTGCATCATCTTCCCTTGATTAAAGGCAATAATACCGTCAATAGTCTTATTGAGCATTTTAATAGTAGTAATATTAGCAGCCCAAATCAGCCAAGCCGCTAGTAAGCCACCGCCGACCAACATCCAGATTTCTTTACCTGTCCAGCCCTGGTCTCGCTCTTTTTTATCTGCCTCTGGCCGATGATATAAATTATTTATTAAACCTAGAATAATCATTAAGAAAAGATAACTGGCCAGGCAATCAAAAAGAGCTAGATTCTGTACAAAATAAGAGGCAAGAAAGGCGGCTAAAGCCGCAAATTCCGGCAGTTTAATTTTATTTTCGCGGTAAGCCTTAATTAAATAAATTACCGCCCAACTAAACATAAATAAATAAGCGGCCAGCCCGATAAGACCAGTAGTGGTAGCAATCTCTACAATATTATTATGGGCCCGGTCAAAATAATCTTCGCCTTTGGAAAAATGATAGAATTCACCCTCAAACTGGCGGTCAAACACTAGGGCATAATTGCCATGCCCCACCCCTAGCAGAGGATGATGCCCCAGGTCACGCCAAGCCCATTTCCAGGAATAAAATCTAGTATTTAAGGTAACATTCTGGAGCGAAAAATCGCGAATAACTTTGCCTAGCTGGGTATTATCTAGGGCTGGCGACCAGCGGAAAGCAAAAAGCAGTCCCATGCCGATAATCAGGAGACTAAAAATAACCAGGCCCCATTGTCGAGCTTTCTTTTTATGATTTAAGAAAGTCATAAGTCCAGCATAAACCACTAGTCCAGCGGCTAGTCCAGCATAAGCTCCAGAAATATCCGCCCGCACCAACCCTATAAATAACAAAATAAGAACCAACCAATATGGCAGAGAAACTAGCCAGTTACGGCTTCGGCCAATCAGTAAAGCAGCAATAGATATAGTCATGAGCATTAAAGTGCCCATATAGGCGGCATTACCCAGAGTAGAGGCACTATAATTTTGAAAAAGTCCAATTAAACTAAGAAGGGTGCCGGCGCTCACCATAGCAATAAGTAAGGGCTGCCAGTCCCGCCAATGGCGAAACACGGTTATAACAATTAGATAGAGTAAGAAGAAATGAAATAAAGGAAACCAGCCAAGCATGCGCTCTAAATCACCCCAGAAACTTAAATTAAAATCTACTCCAGTAAAACAAGTAATAAGAACAATGAGCAAATATATGGCCCACCCAATAGTCAGCCACGACCTTTTTGGCCGTTCGCTAGGATATTTAATAATATACGCTAGCCAAAAAACAGTTAGAATTTCTATTAAGATATTAAAATACAACTGTTTAGAAGTAATGAACGGAAAATAAAAGTGTGAATTAACCAAAAACAAAGAAACTAGGCTGGCATAAACGCCTACCTTTAAAATAAAACGATACCAGGCTCGCGACATAGGTTAACTAAAAAAATTAAATAAAAAAACTAGCAACTAATGCTAGCCATAATTATAGGGAAAAAATAGGAAGAGGACAAGAGGGCATAACCCCGCCCAGCATCTTTAATGGCCAATTGTCCTCAAAAATAAAAAAGCTACCCCCGGTTATGGTGGGTAGCTAAGAAATTTTTTTAATTTTTTGTTCCAATTGCAACAATTGGAACAATCATTTGTCAAGTAGTAATTTATCTCTTACCTTATTGGCAATGGATAAACTAGTAGTAGAGACAATTAAACGATCTTTGCTCTCAGCGAGACTTCGGCTCATTTTGCCCAAATCACGACCGGTGATAAGGTCAGTGATTACTCCCTGAGCCTCGTGGACTAAAGGATAAGCCGCAGCTATTTCTAATGAATGCTTACGGGTGCATTCTAGAACCAGCCAGCTATATCCCTGGGCTAAATCAATATAGTAAGGTAGCGAAGCCTCAAGATAAGTAAATTTAACCTCATCTAATTTCTCCGCTGCCCGACTAACTGAGTCAAAATAAAGATCAGCATAAGCCACAAGGCTGCGATAGTTTGGATTAACCCTAATCCTTTCATATTGGCCCTGAGCCCCAGGATCAACCCAGGCTCCAAAATCACGAGCCGCTATGAGGTTATTGCCCCCGCTATTGGCAATAGAGCCATAATCTACTAG